>CANLAY010000062.1 GCA_947488635.1 Candidatus Nanopelagicaceae bacterium | reverse complement strand
GCTCTAATAAGTGCTGGACTGGTACGTGAAGTTGTTCGCTTTATTCAAGATGCTCGCAAAACTAATGGTTTTGATATTTCTGACCGAATCAATATCTCCTACAACGCTAATGCTGATGTGATGACTGCAATCGCTGCAGATTTATCTCATATCCAAGGTGAAGTGCTGGCAACTCAAATGCAAGTAGATAGTGCACTGAGTATTGGAGATAATGAACTTGGCTTAACAGTTAAATTAGTTAAGCAGAGCTAGCTAAAACGAGCGTAGCAGCGGCGCAATTCGCGAAATTACGATGAAGAGAATTAGCATTGAGAGATCGATGCTAATTCCGCCAAGACGTAGTGGCTTGACAAAGCGACGTACAAATCCAAGTGGCTTATCAGTTACCGCATAGATAAAATCTGCCGCCATCAGAAGGATTCCGCTTGGCCGCCAATCAGGCTTAGCCATGCGGACATAATCCAAGATTAGACGCAAGAATAAACAGAGCAAAAAGAGTTGAAGTAAATCGGCGATTAGGCCGCCAATGCTAAACATCTAAGTGTCAGCTCTGATTGTAAAAGGATGCTTCTGCAGCAGCATTTTTTTCATCATTGCTGACACTGACATTCTCAGGAGAGAGCAAGAATACTTTTGAAGTAACGCGTTCAATGCTTCCATGTAATCCAAAAACTAATCCGCTTGCGAAGTCAACTAAACGCTTGCGCTCGGTTTCTTCCATGTCGCTAAGATTCATAATTACTGGATTACCTTGGCGATACTGCTCGCCTACTGTTCGCGCTTCACTGTAGGTGCGCGGATGCAAAGTCACGATGCGATCCATTGTTAAAAGTTCAGGTTGCATAACTGAAACTACTGGTCGCACTCCACGAGGTTCACGAATGGATACTCCAGGAGGAGTGCGCATCGGTTCGCGTACAACTGCAACTTCGTTTAACTCTGGATCGTCTTTGAGACCTAAGAAGGTCGCCATTTTGCCTACTGAAAATGCCATGTGACAAGGTTACTAGTGGGGTGATCTGGAACCGAGGATTGAACTACCTACCCGAATATGTGTCGCACCGTACTTTATAGCGGCTTCGAAATCCCCACTCATGCCAGCAGATAGAAATTTCGAGTTTGGAAATTGGCCCGCAAACCCCTGATTTATCTGGGCCAAATCAGCAAATGCTTTCATCGGTTCTACTCCTAAAGGTGCCACTGCCATTAATCCTAAAAGCTCTAGATTGTTACTCTCATTTACCAGGTCAGCTAATTGAGCTAACTCTGCCGGACTGGCTCCCCCACGACCTTCTTGCCCATCCAGGGAAACTTGTAAAAAGAGTTGATGTTTACGCTCGCTCTGAGCAAATTTTAGGATTTCTTTTTCGTTGGAAATTGAATGAATTACATCAGCCCACTGGCAGATAGATTTAATTTTATTGCTCTGGATCTGCCCTTGAAAATGCCAGGTAGCGCTAATTATTTCAGCTTTCGGGCCAGCCTCTTGATCTCTATTCTCGCCGAAATTTGTTTCGCCTAATTCGCACAGAATTTCGATATCAGAAATCGGAAAAGTCTTGGTCACCACAATTAATTCAATCTCATTCGGGTCTCTATTTACTGACTTGGCGGCAGCAATAATCCGCTCTTTAACCTCTTTCAGATTGCGAGCAATTTCAGTTTTGCGATCACTCATAATTTAATGACTCCTGCCTGGCGGCCAGTAACTTGATTTCTGCGATACGAGAAATAAACATCATCTTCTAGAGTGCAACCAGCTGATATTACAACTGGGACATCGACTGTTTCAAGAGCGGCAACTAAAGCCCTCGGCAGATCTAACGCTGGTGTTCCGATACTGGTTTTGCTACTTGCCAACGGGTGTACTGCAATGACTTGATCGTGCAATTCTTGTGGAACTTCATAGCAACTACCGCAAATAGCTGGCCCAATAGAACCCGAAATATGTGTCGCACCAAGTTCGCGGATCTTGGCCACTGTCTTGAGCGCGATCGAATTCATTAGCCCTGCTCTACCAACATGTACAGCGGCCACCAAGCTTTCGCTACGCAACAGAAGCGGAATGCAATCCGCAACCATTACAACTAAAGCTAATTCAGAGTTACCGGTAATTAGCGCATCGGCAACTGGAACTTCAGCCGGCACTTGATCGACTACGACAACGGTGTCACCGTGAACTTGCGACATGACTGCAAAATTGCCAACTTGCTCACGTAACTTCGCACGATTTAGTTCGACATCAGTTGGGTCATCGCCCACATGACTGGCTAAGTTCCAGGAAGAGTAATCGCCATGGCTAAAACCACCATGGCGATTAGTAAAGAAGCTATCCATCTCTACTTCATAAAGTCAGGTACATCAATATCATCTTCAGCGACCAGCTCTTCAAACTTTACGCGTGGCCGCAATGGTCGATCGCCTTCTAGATCAAGTGCAACTGAGATTGGGTCATTGCTAGGAAGTGGATCGGCGTTGCCTGAGAGGGCGGCTGCATTAATTACTGGCACCGATACCTTCTTTGGCTCTCCGCCTGAGAAACCAGCTGCAATCACAGTAATACGTACTTCATCACCCAGTGCATCATCAATTGTGGTTCCAAAAATAATGCGTGCATCTGGATGTGCTGCTGCTTGTACAAGTTCGCAAGCCTCATTAATTTCAAAGAGACCTAGGTCTGATCCGCCGGCAACTGATAGCAAGACACCCATGGCGCCATCTATTGAAGTTTCAAGTAGCGGACTTGAAATCGCAAGTTCAGCAGCGCGTCGAGCACGATCTTCGCCTCGCGCAGAACCGATACCCATCAGTGCTGATCCAGCACCAGTCATAACCGTTTTGACATCGGCGAAGTCCAAGTTAATTAAACCTGGCTGCGTGATAATTTCAGTAATTCCTTGTACGCCAGAAAGCAAAACTTGATCAGCAGATCTAAATGCATCTACTGCGGTAATGCTGCGATCGCTAATTGCCAGCAAACGATCATTTGGAATAACAATCAAAGTATCTACTTCGCTGCGAAGTTCTTCAATACCGATATCAGCTTGTGATTGACGAATCTTGCCTTCAAAACTAAATGGTCGAGTCACTACACCAATTGTTAGCGCACCTAAATCACGGGCGATCTTTGCAACAACCGGAGCGCCACCTGTGCCAGTACCGCCGCCTTCGCCTGCAGTTACGAAAACCATATCTGCACCACGCAAAATTTCTTCAATTTCATCTGCGTGATCCAGTGCAGCTTCGCGACCCTTCTCAGGTGCAGCACCTGCACCGAGACCTTTTGTTGATTTGCGACCGATATCTAATTTCACATCAGCATCACTCATCAGTAAATGTTGCGCATCAGTATTAATTGCAATGAACTCGACACCTTTTAAACCAACATCGATCATGCGATTAATTGCATTAACTCCACCGCCACCAATACCAACAACTTTGATGACTGCTAAATAATTCTGTGGTGAAGCCACTTTTTATCCTCCTAAAGAACAGTAACCCTCAAGTTGAGAATCACTGTTATGCCTGATATAGAGGCGAAACTATTCTTTGTAGGTCAGGTAGGCAAAGACCGCCACGCATCTTTTTTATTTTTTTATTTTAGCTATTTTGGTTAAATAATTTATTTAACAATTGGTGATCGAGGTTCAGTTAAATCAATTTTTCCGATTTTAGAATTCTCGGGCAGTGCTATCAAAGCCTTATATACCTTGAGTTTAAGATCTATTTCATTATCAGCGCCCCAGATAACATTTATCGAGCGTTTTCCTTCTGTAATTTTGAAATTAATATTTTCAGGTGAGGTGGCTGTAAAGGCTGAAGTACGGGTTGAGAATTCAGTTGGTAAATTAGTAAATAGTTTGATCGCAGCTAAGCCACTCTTAGGATCTTTGGCAAAAACTGATGGCAACTTCGATTCATAACCACCTGGTAATTCAAATCTTTTTCCATTTGCATCCATGAGCTGGCCGTTAAATGTTGCAATTGGCAAACGTGGCGTAACTGCAACCACTACTTTTCCAGAAATCCAATTACGCGATAAGTCAGCGTTATCGACCCACGGCAGAGTTTGGATTCGTCCGGCAATTTTCCGTATTTCTATTCGAGCTAATCGTTCGCCAACTTCCAAACTAACCAAGTTTTTAACGGCCGCTTCACTACTTTTTGTGGGCGAACCCGTATAACTAATTTCTCTAACTGTTAAAACATTCGACCAGCCAAGTAAATAGGCCAAGCCGGCGGTTAGCAAAATTGCCAAGACTGTGAAAAGCCGATGCTTACGTAAAAACATTTACTTAGCTAGTTCTTCCACGATAATTGGTGCTAATGAACTGACATCGCCAGCGCCAAGAGTGATAACCACATCACCTGGCTTTGCTGATTTAACAACCGCTTCAACAGCATCGATAAAGTTGGGAATGAAGCTTCCATGAGTCATTTTTTCAACAATCGCCTCTGAGCTAATGCCCGCTATTGGTTTCTCGCTCGCGGCATAGATTTCGAGCACAATTACTTCATCTGCTAAATCTAAAGTGGTAGCGAAATTTTCGATGAATGCTTTGGTGCGGGAATAGCGGTGTGGCTGAAAAACTACGATCAAGCGGCCTTCGCCGGCAAATCTGCGCGCCGCAATTAAGGTGACTTCGATTTCAGTTGGGTGATGCCCATAGTCATCAATAACGCGAATTCCATTGACGGTGCCTTTAATCTCAAAGCGTCTACCGGCACCCTTGAAAGAAGCTAAACCATCAATCATTTCACCCGGTGCTTGATCTAAAACTATTCCAGCAGCAAGTGCAGCTGCTGCATTCATCAAGTTGTGGTGACCGGGAACGCTTAGTTCGAGTTTGCCAACTACCTTGCCATGCCAGATCGCACGAGCGCTAGACCCAAGAGGCAATAGGGTTATTTTATCAATGACCAAATCAGAGTCTGGTGAGGTGCCATAAGTAAAGGTACGGGTATTTGTAACTGCACTGCCAAGTTTACGAGAACCTTTATCGTCATTGCAGTAAATCAAAAAGCCTTCACTATCTATTGTCGTAACGAAATCAGTAAAGGCTTCAAAAACAGCATACTCATCAGCAAAGAAGTCAACATGATCGTGTTCGATATTTGTAATTATTGCCCCATACGGATGATAGGCAACAAAGGAACCATCAGACTCATCTGCCTCGGCCACAAAAAACTCACCGGTTCCACGATGTGCATTTGAACCTGATGCGGTGATAGTGCCACCAATTGCGAAGGAGGGATCAGCCCCAGCTGCTTGCAGTGCAACTGTCAGCATTGATGAAGTTGTAGTTTTTCCATGAGTTCCTGCCACCGCAATACTTTTAGATTCTGACATCAAAAGTGCCAGTGCAGTTGCTCGGGCAATTATCGGTAAACCTAATTCAAGCGCTCTTAATCGCTCTGGATTATTCTCAGAAATTGCAGTTGAGAAAACAATTAGATCTGCGCCATCAACATTTTCGCCCTTATGTCCTACTGAAACGTTTGCACCAAGAGCCGTGAGCGCAATTACGACACTTGAATCTTTAGCATCAGAACCAGAAACTTTAATTCCGTGTGAAAGCGCTATGCGGGCTAAGCCACTCATGCCAGCTCCACCAATACCGATTAAATGCACACGTTTACCAATTAACTCTGGCAAAGTTTGTTTCGGCTTCATTTACGCAATTCTGGCATGACGGCTCATTAACTTAACAATATTTGCCGCAGCGTCGCGATCACTTTCATTTCCAGCCATAAATTCTTGGGACTTCGCCAATGCACTATTCAGATTCTTGATCAGCCATTGCGCGTTGAAGTCGCTCTGTTGAACTAGCACTGCTCGCCCTTGTTCAATCAGGAAGTCGGCGTTGCGAGCCTGCTCACCATTGCCGATCGCAAGTGGAATGAAGATCGCATATTTCCCTAAGGCGTTAATTTCGGCGCACGTAATAGCTCCACTGCGCCCAATTATTAAATCTGCTGCCAGATAGGCAGTGGCCATATCCTCGATATAGGAAACTGGCCGATATCCATCACTTGCTAGCGGCAGTTGGTTCTTGCCGCCAACAGAGTGAAGGACTTCAAAGTCGCTAAGTAAATTTGAGAGCGAACTAGCCACAATTGAATTGATCGCAGCT
>CANLAY010000061.1 GCA_947488635.1 Candidatus Nanopelagicaceae bacterium | reverse complement strand
GGCAGAACGCGCGATTACTTGGGCCAATTCTGATTCGGCATAGAAATCTAATTGCGCGGTAAAGCCAAAACGATCACGCAATGGACTTGGTAGTAATCCGGCGCGAGTTGTTGCACCAACTAGCGTGAATCTGGGCAGTTCCAACGGAATCGCCGTAGCACCTGGACCTTTGCCAACCACAATATCTACTCGAAAATCTTCCATGGCTAAATAGAGTAATTCTTCAGCCGGTCTGGGCAATCTATGAATCTCATCAATAAAAAGAATTTCGCCTTCAACTAGTGATGAAAGAATCGAAGCAAGATCGCCCGCGTGGGTAATTGCTGGGCCAGATGTAATTCGAATCGGCACTTGCATTTCCGCTGCCAGGATTAGCGCAAGAGTTGTCTTACCAAGACCTGGTGGGCCACTTAATAAAATGTGATCAGCGCTAGTACCACGATGCTTTGCCGCTGTTAATAGAACATCAATTTGCTGACGTACGCGTTCTTGACCAATGAATTCTTGTAAATCTTTTGGCCGCAACGCGCCTTCAGCTGCCGATTCATCTAAGCCAGCCACAGGTGAGATTAAACGATCTTTGTTATCCATTATTTACGGCCACCACTTTGTAAAGCTCTCTTTAACAATTCGCTTAATTCCAGATCAGCCGGTTCGATGCCATCGCCATGCAGCTCATTAACAATTGTCGTAATTGCTCGATCTGAGTCTTTTGGTGTGAAACCAAGTGAAATCAAGGCATTTGTAAGTTGCTCTCGCCAAGCTGGCTGATGGTTGGTAACACGAGCACCTTCAGATAGATCTGAAAGTTTTCCTTTTAATTCAAGAATCAAACGTTGAGCGCCTTTTCGTCCGATCCCAGGAACTCGCTCAATAGCAGCAATATCTTCAGTTGCGATTGCTGCTGCCAAGTCTTGCGGAGTGAGGGAACCCAAAATTGCGAGTGCGACCTTGGGCCCGATGCCACTAACAGTCTGCACTTGTTCAAAGAGTTGTTTTGATTCAGCAGTCAAAAAACCATACAGCGTTAACGATTCTTCACGCACTACTAGCGAGGTGTGAAGGGTGATGATCGTTCCCAGATTTAAATGCGCAGCAGCATTTTGAGATAAATTAACCGAGAGGCCGACTCCCCCAACTTCAATAATTGCGCGGTCGAGTGAGATCGACTTGATCTCCCCAGTTAGCGTTGCAATCATTTCTTAGCAGTTCCTGTCTTCTTAAGGGATGCAATTCGAGTTTTCTCAGCAGCCAGCGCTGCTGCAACTTTACTATTACCGCCGCCGCGCCAGATGTGGCAGATCGCTAACGCTAACGCGTCTGCACTGTCAGCAGGCTTTGGCGCCTCGTCCAGCTTGAGAATATTTAGCACCATCTTCGATACCTGTGCTTTATTGGCTCGACCAGAACCCGTCACGGCCGCCTTGACCTCACTTGGGGTGTGCATAACAACCTTGATTTGATTTCGAGCTGCCAGTAACAGCGCGATCCCGGCTGCTTGCGCAGTTCCCATTACTGTGCGCAAATTGTGTTGCGAGAAAACTCTTTCGATCGCAATCACATCAGGTTTAAATTCCGTGATCCAGAGTTGAATTTCTCGCTCAAGTTGCAGCAACCGAACCTCAGTTGGGTCTTGCGATGAAGTCAGGATTACCCCGACTGAGACCATCTGCAAAGGAGCACCGATTGATCCCTGAACAACGCCAATACCGCAGCGCGTTAAACCTGGGTCTATCCCGAGAACCTTCATTTGCTCAGCCTAGATACTGGCTCAGACATGTTAAGTCAGGCTCGCCATTACCTCATCAGATACATCAAAGTTGCTAAACACATTCTGCACATCATCTAGTTCTTCAATCGCATCAATTAATTCGAAAACTTTAGTAGCACCTTCGGCATCAAGTGGAATCGTCATCGAGGGCAGGAAGGAAGAATCTGCTGACTCATAGTCGATGCCCGAACTCTGCAGGGCAGTTCGCACCGCAACTAGATCACTAGCTTCGCAAACAACTTCAAAAGATTCACCTAAGTCATTTACTTCTTCGGCGCCAGCATCTAAGACTGCCTCTAGAACCGAATCTTCAGTTAACTCGCCATTCTTATTAACAATAATTACGCCTTTGCGATTAAACAAGTAAGCAACCGAACCTGGATCAGCCATGCTGCCACCGTTACGAGTGACTGCAACGCGCACTTCAGATGCAGCACGATTGCGGCTATCGGTTAAACACTCGATCATGATCGCGACACCATTTGGGCCATAACCTTCATACATAATAGTTTGCCAATCTGCGCCGCCAGATTCAAGACCTGCTCCACGCTTAACCGCGCGATCTATATTATCTGCCGGCATTGAATTCTTCTTGGCCTTAGCAATTGCATCAAAGAGCGTTGGATTGCCATCGATATCCGGACCACCGTTACGAGAAGCAACTTCAATAGCTTTAATCAATTTGGCAAAGTTCTTAGCGCGACGGCTATCGATGATCGCCTTCTTATGCTTTGTCGTTGCCCATTTGGAATGGCCGGACATGATCTACCCCCTAGAAATTTCATCGTAACTACCGATGAAAGTTATGGAACTACTTTACCGCAGCCTTTTCCAAAGCCGGACGCGCTACCGATTCAATAAAGAAGCGATGAATTCGATTATCCCCCGTCAATTCGGGATGAAAACTAGTAGCTAATAGCCCGCCTTGACGAACAGCCACAGCATGTTCAATCGTTGCGAGAACTTCAACGCTATGGCCCACCGATTCAACCCAAGGCGCACGAATGAAAACTGCTCGAACGGGTGGGTTGGTGATTCCAACAAAATCCAAATCCGTCTCAAATGAATCTACTTGGCGACCGAAAGCATTTCTGCGAACGGTGATATCTAACCCACCAAAAGTTTCTTGCCCAACTGCTGCATCTAATACACGATCCGCAAGCAAAATCATTCCCGCACACGATCCGTAAACTGGCATTCCCGCAGAGATGCGAGCCCTAAGCGGTTCGAACATGTCAAAGCTACGAGCTAAATTCGCAATTGCAGTTGATTCCCCGCCAGGTAGCACGAGCGCATCGACTGTAGCTAATTCACTTGGCCGGCGAACGATGCTGGCGTTAACGCCACATTCTTCAAGTGCAAAGAGGTGTTCGCGAAAATCGCCTTGCAGCGCTAGAACCCCAACTCGCATGATTTAAAGAACCTTAAATTACCAACCGCGCTCAGCTAAGCGATGTGCAACTGGCAGATCAGCAACATTAATGCCGACCATTGCTTCACCCAAGCCACGCGAAACATCTGCTAATACCTTTGGATCGTCAAAGAAAGTTGTCGCTTTTACACATGCAGCAGCACGTGCCGCGGGATCACCAGACTTGTAGATTCCAGAACCAATAAATACGCCATCGGCGCCCATCTGCATCATCAATGCAGCATCGGCTGGAGTTGCGATCCCACCAGCAGTGAAAAGAACAACTGGCAACTTTCCAGTTTCGGCAACTTCCTTGACTAAGTCATAAGGAGCTTGCATATTTTTTGCGGCTACATAAAGTTCATCTTCACGAAGGGTCGATAAGCGTCGAATTTCGCCACCGATTGAACGCATGTGGGTCATAGCATTTGATACATCGCCAGTACCCGCTTCGCCCTTTGAGCGAATCATGGCCGCGCCTTCACTTATGCGACGAAGTGCTTCGCCTAAGTTGGTGGCGCCACATACAAAAGGAATAGTGAAATTCCATTTATCAATATGATTTTCCATATCTGCTGGAGTTAAAACTTCAGATTCATCAATGTAGTCAACGCCCAAGCTCTGCAAGATTTGTGCTTCCACAAAATGACCGATACGAGCTTTTGCCATCACTGGAATTGAGACCGCAGCTTTGATTTTCTCAATCATGTCAGGGTCAGACATACGAGCAACGCCACCTTGAGCACGAATATCTGCAGGTACGCGCTCGAGTGCCATAACTGCAACAGCTCCTGCTGCTTCAGCGATCTTGGCTTGCTCGACATTGACGACGTCCATGATGACGCCACCTTTTAGCATCTCTGCCATGCCGCGCTTTACTCGTGCTGTTCCTACGTTCTGGCTCATAGTGCTGCTCCTAGTTAGCTTTCCTTGGCAAGTAGTTAGCCTGCGATCAGGGTGCTTACTCTACTTTGAATCAGGTGAAGTTGGCGCGGTGAGCGTGAAGGCAGGCTTGCGATCAATCAGTGCCACCCAAATTGATCCTGCTGCAAACTTGATCTCACTGCCATCGGCCAAGGTCCACGTTGTACCTGATTCGGACGCTGGCCTGCTCCAGTTAGCTCTGAAAGATCGACCATCCCGCAAGATGTAGCCGGTGCCAGATCCGACAGTTTCGGATAACGGCGTGTAACTACCATCAGCGCTGCGATAAATAGAGTCTGACATTTCAACGGTTTGAATAACGAAAGTAGTTGGACCCAACTGTTTGCCGCTGGCTGCAAAATTAGCAACCCCGCCGTTACTTAACAGCCAGCGTTTTTCAGCTTTCGACCAAGTTGCTTCGTATTTTGATGCTGGCCATCGCAGTGCCACCGAATCAATAGCCACGCCACCTACCGGTGCATCACCAAAACTCCAGCCTGCTGATTTAGAAATCGCAATATCTCGTTCATCGGCCTTAGCTTTTTCCAGCAGCAAATCGCCTCGTAAGACCATGTCATAAGGGGCTGGCCTATTCACATCTCGAGTGTAAATAGTCGGTGACTGACGTTGAGCCCCGTAATCCCAAAGATTTGAATTCGCAATTACTGTGAGCATTGCCCGCTGCGCGCCACTATATGCAAAAATTACTTTGCCGTATTGCGACAAGATATCGATATCAGAGATGCGAGCGCTTCTAATTGGTCCGATATTGGTTGGAATCACTGATGAGAAAATTGCGGCTAGTCGTGTGAAGCCACCTTCTACTTGTTCGATGTAAACAACATCGGCATCTTCTAGGCCAATCTGTGGACGGGCTGATGATGTGTCATCGAGTTTAACCGCCATGATTGGCCCGTCTACCCCAACTCGACCACTTATCGAGTTGTAAGTTCTCTCTTCTTGGGTTGAATCAGATCTCATTTCACTGGTACAGCCCGAGAGCACAAGTGAGGAAAGTGCGAAGAGAAAAATACATTTAGATCGCATCGGCTTCAAATTCATAAGTAACCGGCAACGGCGCCGTGCCTGCTAGCCGGAATAATCTAAATACTAACTTGCTACGAATCAATTGAGTACGCGTAACTGATTCAACATGAATAGAAATGGCAACTTTAATCTTGTCGGTGAGTTGCTCGAGCTCATGTAGCAGTGCCTGATCAGACTTAGCCACGATGCTCTCACGCTCGGCCAGCATCATTCCGAGCGCTCCGGATAAAACACTCTCGGCACTTGAGCGATCCTCAATATCGGCCCCTCGTGCTTGATAGGCACTTGCCGTGAGTAGGAGCGAGGTTGCTGGATCTGTTATTGAACTGCGAGCAACTTCAAGTGCAATCGCAGCTCGACGTTGCAAGAGCGAATCAAGTGTTGCCCAACTCGTTTCAACCCGGTGATGTAGTCGATCTAAGCGACTGGCTGAGAAACTTAAATACCAGAAGATCAAAATCGCCAGACCTGCGAAGAGAATTACATTTTTCACTTTTAGTCTCTCCCTAACAATCTGGTCCACGAACGATTCTCTGAAGTTAGTGACACCTTTTGACCACTAACCATAGCTAGCTCGTATACTTCAAAAATCTCTTCACCGACTTGGCCCCAGTCGAATCTTTGTGCATGAACTGCCCCCGCGGCAGCTAACTCTTTTCGCTGGGCTTCATCCCGCAATAAATCAATAATCACTTTAGCTAAGTTCTCGGAATTTTCTGATTCAAAAAGTGCGCCGTATTGACCATGTCCTAAAACATCGGCAAAGGCGGGAATATCACTGGCAACTACTGCTGCTCCCCCAGCCATCGCTTCGGCCAGAATGATGCCAAAAGATTCACCGCCGGTATTTGGTGCAATGTAAAGTGAAACACTTGCCAGGAAGTCAGCTTTGTCTTCTTCGCTGATCTTGCCTAGGAATTCAACCCGATGACGAAGTTGGGGATCGACCTTCGCCAACACTTCTTCACTATCGCCAGGACCGGCAATTAGAACTCGAATATCTGG
>CANLAY010000060.1 GCA_947488635.1 Candidatus Nanopelagicaceae bacterium | reverse complement strand
CAAACCAAGTGGCTTATGCGGCTTTGCTACGCGACCATTTAGATTGGTAAGCATTGCTAAACCGAAAGCAAGTGTCTTACCTGAACCAGTTTGGCCACGGCCCAAGATGTCATTACCAGCTAGAGCATCTGGCAGGGTCGCAATCTGGATTGGGAACGGGTGGTTAATACCTTGTGCTGTAAGGCGTTCAACTAACTTAGGTGCAATACCTAGTTCAGCGAAAGTCATTGTGATTTCAGTCTTTGGTGTGGCATCAATCAAATTAGCATCAGCTAAATTCGCTGAGATGTAATTATCATCAGCACCGAAATCAGTTGTTGCTGAGTGAGTGCGACCATAAGCACTTGATGTGCGCTCTGGGCGGTTATAAGAGTTAGTGCGATCTTCAGAACGCTTTAAATCGCGAGCTGTGTTTTCACTGCGCTTACCAACGCCCGGAACATATTTTTCGCGCTTGCGTGGTTCAAAATTTGGACGACCATCGTTGCTGCGATCAGCACGAGCTTTAGCTGCATCGCGACGAGTTGAAGGCACAGTGTCGGAATTACGAGCCGTGTCTGTATTACGAGAAGGTGCTGGATTGCGATCAGGACGCGTTGCACGCTCTGCTACAAACTTAGTTGCACGAGTCTCTGGCTTTTCGCCAGATGTTTTCTTAAATGCTAGTTTTTCACTGCGTGGAGCATCAGTACGTGGGCGTTCATTGCGGGCACGATCTGAAGCTGGACGCTCAGCACGTGGACGATCAGATGATTTACGTTCTGGGCGACCCGTTGTTGGACGTGCTCCGCGATCAGTGCGTGGCGCTGAAGTGCGTGACTTATCGGTTGTTGGCTTTGATGAACGAGAACGTTCGAATACTGGAACTTCAGTATTTCCATCAACTGGCTTTTCAACACGAGGCTTAGAAACTTTTGATTCGGCATAACGCTTGGCACGTAACTTCGAACGCTCTAGATTGCGAGCTTCTTTCTTTGATACCGAACGCGGATCAATATCGGCATAACGACGAGAAGCAGATTCTGTTTTTGCTGTATTTTTATTTGCTGGCTTGCCAGCTTTCGCGGCAGCCGCTCGTCGAGCTTTGCCTGGGGCAGGGGTACGTGGTTGTAGAGCCATAGAAAATCAACACCAATCAAGACGTAAACAAGCGCGTCTTGGTTTGACTCAAGTTGGTCAGGGTGGAGATAAGACTCGCAAGAAAGTGCAATTTTGCACTTGTGTGGGGAAGTACTTTGCTCCGGTCGAAGCAATGCCTAATTCTACCTTGGATTATTGAATGGAAAAACCAACCGGAAGTTCAAGACGATTAGCCGTCAATAAAGCTGAATTAGTAAGTATTTCCTGCGTAGAACCATCGGCAACGATGATGCCGCCCGAAAGAATTACTGATCGCTCACACAATTCATATGCATAAGGCAGATCATGAGTAACCATGACCATCGTGATATCAAGTGAGCGTAAAATATCGGCTAATTCGCGGCGACTAGCTGGATCTAAGTTTGAAGAAGGCTCATCAAGTACCAAAATCTCAGGCTTCATTGCTAACACAGTTGCGACTGCGACACGTCGACGTTGACCAAATGAAAGATGATGAGGAGGTCGTTCTTTGAACTCGCTCATTCCAACAAGTTGCAGCGCATCATCGACTATCGCATCAAGCTCCGCACCTCGCTTGCCCATGTTGTATGGACCAAAAGCAATATCTTCACCAACAGTGGGCATAAACAATTGATCATCTGGATCTTGAAAAACTATGCCAACTTTTGAACGAATCACTTTTATTGACTCTTTATCACTGGAATTAACTAACTGCCCGGCTACTTCAACTTTTCCATGAGCAGTTGGGTGGATTCCATTCATGTGCATAACAAGAGTTGTTTTTCCAGCACCATTTGGACCTAGTAGTGCAACGCGCTCGCCTTTTTCAATTCGCAAATTAACGCCATATAAAGCTTGATTACCGTCGGGATAGGCAAAAGCTAGATTTTCAATTAACAGGCTAGGGGTTGAACTCATTTGTTTATTCCTAAACTGATCGCGAGAATTGTGATTGCTGAAATTGGGAGAGCAAGTGCGGTAAACCAAATTGATTTAGAAAGCTTGGGTGGTTCTTCGTGTGGCAATACACCGGTGTAACCTCTTGAGAGCATTGCAAGATGAACTCGTTCTCCTCTTTCATAAGATCTAATAAAGAGGGCGCCTGCTGCAGTGGCCAGAACTTTCCAATGTTGGATTCCAGTTGCAGTAAAGCCACGTGACTCACGTGCAACTTTCATTCGTTCCATCTCGTCATTAACAACGTTCACATAACGCAGCATGAATGAAGCAATCTGCACCATCAAAGTAGGCAGCTTTAACTTCTCAAGTCCGCGCAACATTTCACGAGCTGTGGTCGATGTTGAAAGCGTGATCGCAGTTAATACGCCGAGAGTTCCTTTAATTAAAATTCCAGCAGCTGCAATTAAACCTTCTTGGTAGAGGTCAAAAGGACCAACTGAAACAACTTCGCCTTTACCGAAAAATGGCATCAAGATGGCAAAGAAGACAAACGGAATCTCGATAAGTGCCCGCGTGAAAAGGGTTTTAAGCGGGATTTTGGCAGTAATTGCGACAGTAACGATTAGCACGAAATAACCCAAGAAGTTAAACCACCAAGTGATCGGAGTCGCAACTACTGTAAAAATAAAGAGTAGAGCAGCAATGATTTTTGGATGCGCAGGCAGGGAATGAACTACTGAGTGACGATGGATGTAAAGCCGCTCACCGACATCATGCCCATGGTGATGGCGGGTTTCGACCTTAATTTTTAGGGTTCTTACGACGAAGCAATAGGAATAAACCACCGGAAATCGCACCAGTTGCAACAACACCTATTAACCCAGCGACTCCAACCGAGAGTCGCTCGTTTTCAATTCCCTTAACGCCGTAGTCAGCTAAAGCAGTATCAGAGTTTGCATTATCTTTGGTAGTTTCAATGAACCCAATATCTTGGGCAACTTTTTCTAGACCATCAGGATTTGAATTGGCATAGAAAGAAGCACCGCCAGCTAGTAGCGCTGAAATAAGTAACCCGACGAAAATGAATTTACGATTACTCATCTTAGTTAGTTCCGAATTTCAAGGGTGGAAGTTTTGTTTTCCCATCCAAAAACTAGATCAGAACGACTTGCCATTACGGCACTTACTGTTAATGCGGTAATGATCGCCTCACCAATTCCAATGAGAATGTGAGTTCCGACCATTGCACCTAAAACCGCCGAAACCGAAAAAGTTGCCGTTGCTCCGAGTGAATATTGAAAAACAAATCCAATCGCAGCAATTGGTACCGAAATTAACCCAGCAATTGCTGCTGCAATTGAGATCGAAGATTTATTCTTGGGAAGAATTTTGCGAACCAAGAGAAATACGGCGTAACCGCCCCAAACTCCCAGAACTGCCATATTGAAAACATTTAGTCCGATTGCACTTAAGCCACCATCGGCAAATAAAAACCCTTGCATAACTAAAACTACAGTTAACGCCAATGTTGCGGCATACGGGCCGACGAGAACAGCAGCTAGAGCCCCGCCCAACAAGTGACCACTAGTTCCAGCAGCGACAGGGAAGTTCAACATTTGAACAGCGAAGATAAAAACTGCAGTTAGCCCAGCCAAAGGAGCACTTTTCTCATCGAGTTGTTTGCGTGCGCCAACGAGAGAATAGGTAATGGCCCCGGCCGAGGCTGCAGCAAAGATTGCCGAGGTAGGAAGGTCGATAAACCCGTCTGGAATGTGCATTTACAAAGGTTAATGCAAACGATTCGCATCTGCATCTTGAAAAGATTGTCCGTTTTGTCGGATTTGGCAAGGTTGTTTACCGGTGTCTTATACAAACTCTGCGCATTTGGCCAGGCGGGAGATATAGAGTCACGCTTACTCGGTAAGTCAGGAAACTTCGATTGGGGAGATCCAAATGGGCGATGACGAAGGCTTAGAAGATCTTGTAACTGAGGAAATGCTCTGGGATCGAATTCCAGAAGTTGAAGGCGCAGAACGTGCCAGTACTTATTATGAATTAAGCGCGCGCATTTTTGCTCGTGGCCAATATGACGAAGCTCTTGCTCTCGCTGAAACTGCTTGCGATATTTACGACCAACTTGGTGCAAGTGCGCCATCTGAAGGTGTCGCACAGGCGTATAGCGCAATTGGTTATAACTTAAATCAGTTAAAGCGCATGGAAGAAGCTGCCACCGCAATGTCTAAGGCTGTTGAGATCTTGCGTGCTAATAAATCTTCAATCGCTCTAGAACTTGCTTGCACGCTAGGCGAGTGGTGGTTTGCCTCTAAGAATTTTGAAAAAGTAATTTCCACCATGGATGAATGTGCGCAAGAACATTTACTTGACGGAAATGAATATGGCGCAGCGAATGATCTTTATTTAATTGGTTGCGCGCATCGCTCACTAAAGAATTTCCGCGAAGCGATCGTTTCCTTCTATGAAGCGCGCGATCTGTTCAAGCGCAACAAAGAAGTAATTCAAGTTGCTCGTTGCGATCAAAAAATTGCCTCATGCCACGTTGCGCTCGGTGAAGGCGATTTAGCTTTAACTCGCGCACGTAAAGCACTCGATGTTTTTGAAACCGCACATGACCACATTCGTTCAAATAATGCACTCTTTGAATACGGTAAAGCTCAAGTATTGTTAGAGAATTACGAAGAAGGCCTAAACACCCTCGATCAAGTTTTAACTGTCGCTACCGATGAAGATCCTAAAGACTTCGAATTCATCGTAGACATTGAAACTTCTATGGCTGCAGTTATGCGAATTTTGGGTCGCAATACTGAAGCCGATGAAATTGATCGTCGCTTGATCTCAGTGCGCGAAGCGCTTGCCGATGGGGTCGAAAGCCAAGCGAACAACTCCTAAAGCCGCGGTAGGTGTTGTAGCGCCCAGTGATACATAGCTATTGCGCCGGCAGCTGAAGCATTCATGCTGCGCGTAGAACCATACTGATTTATTTCAAGCACTATTTCGCAAACGGCAACTGCTTCTTCGCTCATACCGGCACCTTCTTGGCCAAAAAGAAGAACGCAACTTTCGGGCAATTGCGTTGACTCAAGTTGCTTTGAAATACCGGGCAAGTTATCAATTCCAATAATTGGCAAGCCAGCTTCGCGACAATAATTTCCAAAATCTTCAACGGTTGGATGATGGACAATTGTTAAATATCTATCGGTAACCATTGCACCGCGTTTATTCCAATCACGTTTTCCAACAATATGAACAGCACTTACATTAAAAGCGTTTGCGGTTCGCACGACAGAACCGATATTTAAATCGTGTTGCCAATTTTCAATTGCAATCTGCAATTTATGACGTTTGGTATCTAAGTCGGCAACAATTGCAGCAACTGACCAATAACGGTACTTATCGAGCACATTACGACGGTCCCCATTCTCAAGTAGTTCTAAGTCGTATTCATCACCAGTTGGCCAAGGTTTTGGATATGGCCCAACGCCAACCACGGGGAAAAATTCACCCGGACCAATTTCAGCTGGTGGCATGCTCATTGGGTCAATCTATCTTTAGTAATTAGAAAGTAGTATTCGCAGCATGAAGTTGCGCCCGTTATCAATTGCCTCAGTGGGCGTAGCTCTCGTCGTGCTTACTGCAGCTATGACTTCGAGCGCCCCAGCAGCCTTAAAAAGCAGTGCGATTAGCCCAATTTTGAAGAGCGCAGCCAGTTCAAAAGCGTTGGCGAATCCAGGCATGATCTTGATTGATCCAGTAACGGGTGAAACTATTTTTGAAAGTAGCGCCACTTCCTTACGAAAGCCAGCATCTCTGCTCAAAATACTTTCGGCAACAGCCTTGTTGAATTACTTAACTCCAGATCACCTGTTTACCACGCAAATTTCTACCGGCTCAGAACCAAACACCTTGATAATTGCTGGCTCGCTAGATCCATGGATGGAGCGAAACAATTCAGTTGCAACCAAAATGGGTCGGGTATCCCTGCCCAAGTTGGTAAAAACGGCACTTAAAAAACTCGATGCCGACAACGGTTTCCCAATAACCTCTATGCGTATCGAGTATGCCAGCATGCATACCGTTGATCTAGATTTCATTAAGACGCAATTTGAAGCTCGAGATATTAAAGTGAGCATGTTAAAAGTTACAGGCGCAGAAACAAGTTT
>CANLAY010000059.1 GCA_947488635.1 Candidatus Nanopelagicaceae bacterium | reverse complement strand
GATGCCATTAATAGTTCGCGCATTGTGTGTAGCTCGTTGGCCACACCAACAAAGAGCTTCGACCTGCAGTGTATTTACGCGATCCGCTAACTCAACTAACCTAGCTGATCCAGGAAAAAGTTTGGTGCGAAAATCTGCCAAAATTCCGAATGCGTACACATCAATACCTAAGCCATCGACTATACGAGCCAACTGATCAATCTGAATTGGTTCGTAGAATTGCGCTTCGTCGCAAATAATGTAATCCACGCGAGATCCAATTGATAACTGATCAACTACAAAGCGATGAATATCTAGCTCCGGGCCTACTTCTATCGCGGCACTTTGTAGTCCAAGTCGAGATGAAATGACTCCGACACCGGCGCGATCTTGGTTCGTGAAAATTAGTCCAGTGCGGCCGCGACTTTGATGGTTATGCGCTGTCTGAAGTGCCAGAGTGGATTTACCGCTATCCATCGTTCCGCAGTAGTACGTCAGTTCAGCCATGTCGATAATCCTGCCACATCAGAGCGTGAATCCTTTAACAACTAACGCTTGCCAGAGTGAATCTGATAACTCAAGCGAAGTAGCGACACTAATGTGTGACGCATCCCGATAAGCCACATTTCCACGCACAATCCCTGGACAGTCAAGTGAGCAGAGCCAAGTGGCTGGATCAATAATTTCGAAGTTGGCAGTTTGTGGTAACCCTAGTTTCGAATCCGCTAAACATTTATCAGAACTCGTACTTGCTAAACAATCTGGGATATTGCGTTCTGGTAGCGGCGTATCGAGTAGATAGACAACCTTGGCTGAAAGGGGTTTCAATATTTGGTAGGTGCGTTCAGAGCCCTCGGCCCACCACTGTTCCACGTTACGTGGATCGCCCTGCGGAACGAAATGTTCAAACGAAGAGAGAATAATTAGATCAGGTTTAGCCGAAGTAATTCGTGCAATCGCATTCTCGCGCCACGCAGCGCAGTTTTCCATCTTAAAAGCGCCGACACTTTCGCGCACGACATCAATGGAAGGACAAGCTGACTTAGTCAGACTAATCAACTTGAAGCCTTTTTCAATTGCCAATTTCTCGAGCGCCGGAAACCACTGCAATGCGTGGGAATCTCCATAGAGAACAACCGTCTTACTTGAATCCAATTTCCCGAATTCACATAGTGGCGATATTGACTCGTGATAATTCAGGTGGCAGCCATCGTTATAGGGTGCTGGGCGAGCTTCGATGCTCGCTAACGTAACTTGCTTGCCGTCAACCAAAATTGAAGATGTTGTAGTTTTTGCAATCCCAAAACCAAGTAAGAGCGCGAATGTCATTGCCACAGCTGTGCTTAGAACTACCCGTCGCCCAGTAAAATTCTTCACCCGAAATGGTTCTTCTACGTATCTGGTAGTTAAGTCAGCTAGAACTACCGTGAACATAAGGGCAGCAATTCGTTCCCAGAGATTCAAATCGCGTGTAAATAGCGCAATAGGTAAAACCAGGACTGGCCAGTGCCAAAGATAAAGGGGATAAGAAATCTTGCCAAGCCAAACAGAAATGCGATTTGTTGCCAGCCACTTCAAAGATTTAGGCCAAGCGCCAATACTCGATAGAAGTGCGGCAGTACCTAGTACCGGTAACAACGCGTAGGTTCCCGGAAAAGCGGTGCTCTCGTTAAACCAGAGAGCAGAGGCTACTAATGCAATCACACCGAAGACTGCTAGTAATCGACTCTGCCTTCTTAAGGCGGGCAACAACGCAATTAGCGCTCCAACGCTTAGTTCCCAGGCCCGAGTCGGAAGAGAATAGAAAGCCCAGATCGGCGCAACAATTGTCAGCCAAACTCCGAGCGCGAAGGTTATGACCGTTACCAGCGAAAACCCAATCAAGAATTTTTGAGCACTTTTGAGTTTGGCTAGTGCGATGATAGAGAGTGGCCAAAAGAGATAGAACTGTTCTTCAACGGCCAGCGACCAATAGTGAATGAAAGGTGAAGGAGTCGCATTCAGATTTTGATAATCGTTCTCCCACCAAGCAAATAAATAGTTGGAAATATATAAAGTGGTTGCAATGAGGTCGCGACCTATGGAGCCACGCGCGATTGGCGGTAAGACAATCCAAGCGAAAAGCGCGGTGACAAAAAGGACTAAGAATGAGGCGGGTAATAACCGCTTGCTTCGACGAAGGTAGAAAGCTTTCAGCGATATCCGCCCGGTGGTGTTTAGTTCTTTGAGAAGCAGGCCAGTAATTAAGAAGCCTGAGATGACATAGAAAATATCTACGCCGATAAAGCCACCAGAGATAAACCTTGCATGAAATATCAGAACTAAAGTTGCTGCAAGAGCACGTAACCCTTGAATCTCTAGAATCTTGTTGGTTGTAGATTTCAAATCTGCACCAGCGCCCTAATCGTTAACTCCGGGAATGCTGCCATGATCCGCTCGCGACCACCAAGGGCACTGATCTCCAAAAGAACTGCCACCTCGCAAATTTCACCAGCTAGATCTGAAATCAATTCAAGAGCGGCAATCAAGGTTCCGCCAGTTGCAAGCACATCATCGATTAGTAAAACTCGGGGCTCTTTAACGTGGGTGAGAGCATCAACCTGCATCTCAAGACTGTCGCTACCATATTCCAAACCATATTCTCGTTTAATGACAGCACCTGGCAATTTCCCGGCTTTCCGAATCGGCACAAAACCAACAGCGCTATCAATGGCTATGGCGCTGGCCAAGATAAAACCACGGGACTCAACACCTACAACTAAATTAAACGCAGACCCAGTTTGCGCGAATTCCTTGATAACTAATTCGAAAGCTTTTGGATTTGCAATTAGCGGGGCAATATCTTGAAACAGGATCCCAGGAATCGGAAAATTTGGAACTGGGCGAATCAGAGCGAGCGCTTCGGCAATCTTCATGCGCTCTACCTTTCGCAGCTCAAGTTCTTTGGCAATATGTGTGTCCGGAAGGGGACTTGAACCCCTAAGCCCTTGCGGGCACTAACACCTCAAGCTAGCGCGTCTGCCAATTCCGCCACCCGGACGAGTGAAGCGCAAGGATAGCAACAGAGGTCACATCACAGCAAAAGGTATTAATGCTTCACATTCTGGCTTAAAAACTGAAAGAGTGTCCCTATGACTCAAGATCGCCTGGCTCTAGAAGAAGAAACAATACGTATTTGCCAAGAGCTAATTCGAATTCCGAGTGTGAACTACGGTGAAGGTAAAGGTGATGAGAAAGCGGTCGCCGAATATGTTGTTGAGTCACTCGCTGAAGTTGGTATCACAGCTACAACTTATGAGTCGGCGCCGAATCGGGTTAATGTTGTTGCAAAAATTATAGGAAGCGACTCGAGCAGACCTGGTTTGGTGGTGCATGGACATCTCGATGTGGTCCCTGCAGAGGCTAAAGATTGGTCGGTTGATCCATTTAGCGGTGAGAAAAAAGATGGTTTTATCTGGGGACGCGGCGCCGTCGATATGAAAAATGTTGACGCAATGATTTTAGCGATCGTACGTAAGTGGACACGTGAAGGATATGTTCCACCTCGCGATATCGTGCTTGCCTTCTTTGCTGATGAAGAAGCTGGCAGTGAATATGGTTCGCGCTATATGACAGCAAATCACCCGGAAGTTTTTGCCGGTTGTTCTGAAGCTGTTTCTGAAGTTGGTGGATTTTCTATCGCGCTGAAAAATGGTAAACGCATGTACATTATTGAGACCGCTCAAAAAGGAATTCATTGGTTTAAGTTAACTGCCAGAGGAACTGCCGGACACGGTTCTATGATCAATAGAGATAATTCGCTTACTGCACTCGGTGAGGCAGTTGCTAAATTGGGTAGTCACGTATGGCCACAGCGTTACACCGCAACGGTCAAATCACTTTTTGCAAATGTCGCGACATTAACTGGCAAGAAATATGACGAAGCAGATTTTCGTCCACTTCTGGAAGAATTCGGTCCGGCCGCCAAGATGTTCGGTGCCACGCTACAAAACACAGCTAACCCGACCATGTTGTCATCTGGTTACAAAGCAAATGTTATTCCGCAAACAGCTTCTGCCGTTGTCGATGGCCGTTTCTTGCCAGGATATGAAGATGAGTTCAATCAAACTATTCGTGAGATAGTCGGACCAGATATTGAAATCCAAACGCTTACTCATGACATATCGCTAGAAGCCGACTTCAGTGGCGATCTAGTCGAAGCAATGGTGCAAGCTTTAATGGCTGAAGATCCTGACGCGATTGCAGTTCCATACATGATGAGTGGCGGCACCGACAACAAAGCACTTTCAGAGTTGGGAATAATCGGTTACGGATTTGGGCCATTGAAATTGCCGCCAGAATTAGATTTCTTCTCGCTATTTCACGGGGTTGACGAACGAGTCCCGATTGATGGTTTGAAAGCTGGCGTACACATGATGGAACGCTTCTTAAAGAACTGCTGATACCTCACTCAGTGCTTCACGAACAACATCTGGCAAACTGATTTGTTCTGAAGTTAAAATGCCGCGAAGTTGAGCACTGGTGCGTGCACCAACAATCGCACTTGTTACACCAGGTGCATCTCGTACCCAAGCAAGTGATACTTCTAGCGGCGAGTAACCCAGGCCATCAGCTGCGACGCAAACCGCTTCAACAATGCGTGCTGATTGAGCATCTAAGTATGGTTCTACAAAACCAGCAAAGTGCGCGCTTGCTCCGCGCGAATCACTAGGCAATCCGTTGCGATATTTTCCAGTTAGCACGCCACGACCTAATGGTGACCATGGTAGAAAACCGAAACCTAGAGCTTGTGCTGCTGGAATGATTTCACGCTCAACCTCGCGATTTAAAAGTGAATACTCCGATTGAATCGAGGCAATCGGGGCTTTGCCGCCTTGGTTACTTTGACGTGTCACACAATGAGCTGTCTGCCAACCAGAAAAGTTCGAGATTCCAACATAACGGGCGCGCCCTGAGTTATATGCCCAATCCAGAGCTGAGAGTGCATCAGAGATTGGATTCTCACTATCCCAAGTATGGATCTGCCATAAATCAACATAGTCAGTACCGAGACGAGTTAATGAATTATCTAATTCAGCCATCAAGGCGGCGCGTGAATTATTTACAGTTCGGATTCCACCTGGAAAAGTTATTCCGGCCTTAGTTGCTAAGACAATCTCCTCGCGTTTGAAAAGCGAACCAGCCAGCCCACCGATTACGCGTTCGCTATCGCCCTCACCATAGACGGCTGCGGTATCAATGAAATTTCCGCCCGCATCTAAATACGCTCGCATCTGATCTGCGGCCTCATGCTCATCGGTATCTCGGCCCCAAGTCATAGTTCCGAGACCTAAACGAGATAGAGATAAGCCGCTATTGCCAGCACGCCTAAGTTCCATGGCGCAAACCTAGCAAGGCAAGGGCCGAATTACTGCGATAACCTTTAAGGGTGCCAAAAATTGTTTTGATCCGACATGCTCATTCAACTGCCAATGCCGCCGGTGTTCTCTCTGGTCAGTTGCCTAATGTGCATCTCTCAAAGTCCGGTCAAGAACAAGCCGAACGATTGGCCGAACGTCTAGGCAAATTAACGATTGCCCAAGTTCACGTTAGTCCGATGGAACGCTGTTCGCAAACTCTTGCGCCATGGCTGGCCAAATATGGCAAAGGCGTAACTGTAACTCTTGATCCAAATTTAGTTGAAGTTGATTATGGAAAGTGGTCAGGCAAGAAGTTAGCAACGCTTTCACGAGCGAAGTTATGGCGCAAGGTGCAAGGCCAACCAAGCGCCGTTACATTTCCAGATGGTGAGAGTCTCGCGCAAATGCAAGTTCGGGCGATGCAATCGGTTCATAATTTCTTCGTCTCTGACCAAGAGATGACGATCATGGTTTCCCATGGAGATGTAATAAAAGCAATTGTGGCAAGTTCAATGGGAATGCATCTAGATGATTTTCAACGAATCGTTATCGATCCAGCTTCAATCACAATTCTTGAGTCAAATGGTGGCGCAATCAGATTGACTCGTCTTAATGATTCGGATTCTTCAGTGAGTGAATTATTGCAGAGTAAAAATAGACGAGGCCATTTACTTGGCGGGGGCAAAGGCATAACCAAGTGAGTCGGATTCTTTACGATTTCAATCCAGTCGAACGTTTTGTTTGCGGAACCGTGGGCGAACCCGGTGAACGCAGTTTCTTTATCCAGGCGCGAACAGGTTCACGGATTACGTCAGTTGGGTTAGAGAAAATTCAGGCTGCCGCTTTAGGTGATCGAGTGGGTGCAATTCTGCGAGAGATCAAGCGTGGCAATCCACTAGTCGGCTACTCACGATTGGGCATTGATACCGAACCTCTTGAGCAACCAAT
>CANLAY010000058.1 GCA_947488635.1 Candidatus Nanopelagicaceae bacterium | reverse complement strand
TGGGAAATATCCGCCCTTTATGCGAGTGCGGTATCCGCGGTTTGGTGTGCCATCAGCATCGTATTCAACGCCGGTGTTCCAAGCACCTTCGTAAGATTGAATCTCGTGATAAGCCTCATTGATGCCGGTCTTGAAACGAACGCTATCGAAAACATAGAACTCAGCTTCTGGGGCGAAGAATGCAGTATCTGCAAAACCAAGGGAACGCATGTAGTCAACAGCTTTAGCAACAACGCCACGTGGGTCACGTGAATAAGCTGAATCATCAACTGGATTGTGAACTGAGAAAATAATTACCAAGGTCTTGTGATCACGGAATGGATCGATGAATGCTGAACTTGGAACTGGCAGCAACTTCATATCTGATTCGTGAATTGACTGGAAACCACGGATTGAAGAACCATCGAACATCAGACCATCAGTGAAAACTGCTTCGTCGAATGATTCAACTGGAACGTTGAAGTGGTGTTGGATACCTGGCAAATCAGTAAAGCGGACGTCAATGAACTTAACGTCTTCTTTCTTGATGTATGCAAAGATTTCTGCAGAATTCTTAAACATATTTCTCCTGTTTTTTAAGATGATGGCTGTTGGAATCAACCGATCGGTTTCCTCGCCTTTGAGGCCGTGCTTTATGGGCTGAAATCTATGCCCCAGCAGGCAAAAGTTCATAACTGTTGTGTTACATCGATGTTAAAAAATTCTGGGTTTTATAGGCTATGTTCCGCTGGCGAGCGTATAACTGGGCTCCTGCGCGCTAAATCATCTAGGCTCGCGCCATGACTCACCCTGAGGGCGTAACACTTGGCCGCCGACTAGCTGCCATCACTATCGATTGGCTCGCATCGTATGCAATCGCTTTCGCCTTCTTTGCCGGCGGCGGAAGTTACTCCGATCGAATTGTGGGGACTCGATTATCAACGCCACTTATTTTTGTCGCTGAATACGCAATTTTAATTGCCCTGACTGGAGCTTCTTTTGGGCACAGATTATTGAGGCTAAAAGTTGTTGATTTCAGCCACGGGGGATTGCCAACTATTCGTCAGGTGCTAATCCGCACGGGTTTGATGGCGATAATTATTACCGCGATTACCTACGATGAAGATGGTCGTGGAATCCACGAGCGATTTAGTCAAACTAAATTAGAACGAGCCTAATTAGAAAATTTAGCGAATCTTCATTCCACGAGTTGGCATTGGTCCCTTTGGAATTGGCATCGCCATTCCGCCAACTGCTTTTAAACGAGCTCGTACTTCGCGCATTTGATTAGCAGTTAATTTCTTAGGAAACTTCTTCATCCGCTTCTGCAACTTACGAAGGGAGACTTGTCCTTCTTGATCACCAACAATTAATTCATAAATCGGCACACCAGGTGCGTAACGTTCGGTTTTGCGTTTTTCATCTTGTAATAGTTGACGCACTGAGCTGCTACCTTCACCAGTTAGAACAATGCCGGCGCGACCAACTGAGCGATGGACCATATCTTGATTGCGAGAGACAGCTACAGCTGGAGTTGTTGACCAACCTTTACGGATTGACATTAAAACGCTTGCGCCAGCACCAATCTGTCCTTCAATCGAGGCGTATGCGGCAGACCCTGCTTGGCGGGTGAAAACAAAGAACGCTAATAGCGCGGCAAAAGGAGCCGAAACAAAGCCAAGATAAACCGGATGGTCGATTGCAAAACCGATTGCGATTCCAACTGCCCAGGTGGCCAAAAAGATGCCAGCCATAGCTGCACCGATCCAAGGCTTGGCTGCCTTGGTTATTTTGTAGGCATCACGAATCTCTTTAAATCTAGGTGCCTTGGGTTCGTTGGACTTATTCTTCTTTCGTTTAAACATGTCAGGAGTTTAGTGGAGCAGGCGCAGTACCACCAAGACGCGCAGGCGCCCAACGTTGGCCAGCATGGCTATCGGGATATCGCCCTTGAACTTCATGCAGCATTTCGATCATGGTCGCTCGTAACTGCGCCTCTCCAGCTTCGACATCGGCATCTTTGGCAAAGTGCATGGGTTCGCCGAAAGTCACGAAAATCGGAAACTTATTGCGCTTGAGATTTCGCTTAACGCCTTTAGTCCAAATGCGTTGGCTGCCCCAAACGATGGTGGGAACAACTGGAACTCCAGCACCCATCGCTAATCGGATTACGCCAGATTTCAACTCTTTAATTTCAAAGCTCTTGGAAATGGTGGCCTCAGGAAAAATGCCGATAATTTCACCAGCTCGTAGTGCGCGAAGGGCTGCAACAAAAGAGGCAGAACCATTAGCTCGATCTACTGAAATGTGATGCATTCCGCGCATTAGCGGGCCAGCTATTTTGTTATCGAAAATTTCTTTCTTGGCCATGAAACGCACATAACGATTCACTGGCAGCGCTGCAGTTCCAGCCAGAGCAAAATCTAAATAGCCGATGTGATTAATTGCCAAGATAGCGCCACCATTACGCGGGATATTTACATCGCCAGTAAAAGTAAATTTCAAACCCAGGTATTTCCAAGCAGTTTTAAGAACTGCAATTACTGGGGGATATACGCGATCAGCCATTGAGGGCGGCTTTGGCATCTTGCGCTTGCTTATACAAACGTCCGGCACGGTAACTTGATCGAACAAGTGGTCCACTCATTACGCCTGAGAAACCAACTTCTTTTGCCTCAGCTGCAAGCTCCACAAATTCCTCAGGTTTCACCCAACGAATAACTGGGTGATGCTTATTAGTAGGGCGTAAGTACTGGGTAATAGTGATTAAGTCACAGCCTGCTGCATGAAGATCAACTAGAGCTTGGGAAACCTCTTCGCGAGTTTCGCCCAGCCCGAGGATTAGATTGGACTTAGTGATCAGGCCATAATCGCGCGCCATAGTTATAACTGAAAGCGACTTGTCATAAGTAAAGGCTGGTCGGATTTCTTTGAAGATACGGGGCACGGTTTCGAGGTTGTGAGCGAATACCTCGGGGCGGGTTTCAAAGATTTGGTTAAGTAGCTCTGGATTAGCGTTGAAATCTGGCGCTAGCATCTCAACGCCCGTGCCTGGATTTAGCTCATGTACTTTGCGAATTGTTTCGGCATATAACCAAGCACCTTCATCAGGTAGATCATCGCGAGTAACGCCAGTGATTGTGGCGTAATTTAATTGCATCTTCTTGATTGATTCAGCCACCTTGGTTGGCTCATTGCGATCTATCGGAAGTGGCTTACCAGTATCGATATTGCAAAAATCGCAACGACGAGTACAGCGATCGCCACCAATTAGGAAAGTGGCTTCGCGATCTTCCCAGCATTCAAAAATATTTGGGCAAGCTGCTTCTTGGCAAACAGTGTGCAGACCCTCGCTCTTAACCAGTGAACGGAGTTGCGTATATTCCGGACCCATATTCGCACGGGTCTTGATCCACTCCGGCTTACGTTCAATTGGGGTCTCGGCATTGCGAGCCTCGATACGAAGCATCTTGCGGCCATCGGGTGCAATTGTCATGCGCTCACCTTTGTTAATACTTCAAATAATTCACGTTCTAAAATTGGTGAAACTTCGGCAATTGTAATCTCTCGGTTTAACTCTCTGGCCATTGAAGTAACATCGGCATCTGCGATTCCACAAGGCACAATCTGATTAAACCCAGCTAGATCGGGATTAACGTTAAGCGCAAAGCCATGCATCGTTACACCCTTGGCAACTCTGATGCCGATAGCAGCAATCTTGCGATCGCCTTTTTCATCGCGCAGCCAAACCCCAGATCGATCTGGATAGCGCAGCGCTACTAAGCCAAACTGTTCGCAAGTATTTATCAATGCAGTTTCTAATTGACGAACGAAACCAACTACATCTAGGCGATTAGCTAATTTCACAATTGGATATCCAACGAGTTGGCCAGGCCCGTGCCAAGTGATTTTTCCGCCACGATCAACATCAATTACTGGGGTGTTATCTGTCGGGCGATCTGAAATGTCAGTTCGGCGTCCCGCCGTATAAACCGAAGGATGTTCGAGCAAAATTAAGGTGTTTGGCCGTTCATCTGCCACAATTTCGGCATGAAAATTGCGTTGTATTTTCAGCGCATTCTCATAATCAACCAACCCGCTGCGCGCCACCGCAATTTGACCAGATGTCAGAGCGGCTTGAATGGTCATAGCCAATAGCCTAAAGGTAGACTCACGCTCATTACCAATCGAGGCGCGATATTTACGGATTCGCGCAAAAGGGGCTAGTTAAATGTCAGCTTCACCTATGAGTAGCAACACCATGCGTTCTAAGCGTAAGCCGATCGCTATCGCGATTTTGGTGGTAATTGCTTGGTTTGGTGTTACCGGTTTCTTCGGTCCACTCTTTGGCAAGTTAACAAGTGTTCAGGAAAATGACAATTCTGCATTTCTGCCAGATAGCGCTGAGTCAACTAAGGCAGTTAAGTTGCTCGAAAGTTTCGCAGCTGGTGAATCAACTGCATTCCCAACTTTAGTATTGCTCGAAGGAAGTGTTGGGCCAGAAGTTCTGCAACAAATTAATGCTCACCTCGAAACTGTGCCTGATCTGAAACTAGGTGGCACTGATGTTCGGCTATCCAAGTATTTATTACCGGGTAGCCAAGTTACTGCCTTCCCAGCTACAGATGGAAAAGCTGTTCTGGCTTCGATTCTTTTGGATGGCGCAGCTATCGCTGAAGTTCTACCAAATGATGAGCCAGTTCTGCCGGCAATCGTTGAAGCGTTGCGCGAAGATTTCACACCTTTTGCCAAAGACTTGGGCTTTGACTCATATGTAACTGGCGCCGGCGGCCTAATCGGTGACTTATTCGGCGCATTTGGAGATCTAGATTCAACGCTGTTGTTAACGACCTTAGGCGTCGTTGCATTTATTTTGATTATTGTTTATCGCTCGCCAATCTTGTGGTTTCTCCCACTCCTATCTGCAGTCTTTGCACTCTCGACCGCGGGTGGAATTATTTATTTGTTGGCCAAAAATGATGTCATAGATGTCAATGGCCAATCGCAAGGAATCCTTTCAGTTTTGGTATTAGGTGCCGGAACCGACTACGCGCTACTTCTAATTTCTAGATATCGCGAAGAGTTGCATCATCACTCAACGCCGGTAGCGGCTATGCGAACTGCTTATAAAGGCACCTTCGAACCAATTGTGGCATCAGGTGCAACTGTCGCCCTAGGTCTTTTAGTTCTACTGCTAAGTGATTTATCAGGTAATCGCGGGCTTGGCCCAATCGGAGCTATTGGCGTAGCAGTTGCGGTAATTACGATGGTTACGTTGTTGCCTGCTTTTCTAGTCTTGTTTGGTCGCTGGATTTTCTGGCCAAGAATTCCACGCTTTGATGATGTTGATAGTCAGCTAACTGGCACTTGGGCAAAGGTTGGAAATATAGTCGAACGCCGACCACGCAGAGCTTGGGTCGTGACTGGGCTATTACTAGTCGTATTAGCAGCATTCTCAACAACGCTTAAGACTGACGGGCTATCAACCTCTGAAAGCTTCACCGGAAATCCAGAGTCGGTTGTCGGTCAAAAATTACTAGAGAACCATTTCCCTGGTGGTGAAGGCGACCCAACTAAAGTCATTTTAAAGAATGAATTGATCCCTGCTGTTTCAGCGAAATTGCAAAGCGTTGCAGGTGTTACAGCAGTTGCCCCAGAAGCTAATGCCGCTGGAGTTATTGTTAAAGATGGACTTTCAATTCTAAATGTCACACTATCGACTGCGCCAGATTCGCGTGAATCACGTGATCGAATTCCAGCGATTCGCGAGGCAGTTAAGAGTGTTGATGAGTCAATTTTGGTTGGTGGCACAACAGCTGTCTTCTTCGACACTGATGTTGCTGCACGTCATGACAATCGAACTGTGATTCCAGTAGTTCTACTTTTGATCACCCTGATCTTGGGTCTACTACTTCGCAGCATCGTTAGCGCAGTGTTGTTACTAGGAACAGTTGTTCTTTCGTACTTTGCCACCCTAGGCGTTTGCGCTCTGGTGTTTAATCACATCTTTGGCTTTGCCGGAGCAGATGCATCATTCCCACTCTTTGCCTTCATCTTCTTAGTTGCACTTGGCATTGATTACAACATCTTCTTGATGACTCGGGTGCGCGAAGAGGCCGGCAAGTTGGGTACTCGAAAAGGAGTTATCAAGGGCTTAACGGTTACTGGGTCGGTAATTACTTCTGCTGGAATTGTTCTGGCTGCTACCTTCGGAGTTCTCGGAATTCTGCCACTGGTATTCCTAGCCGAACTTGGCTTTGCAGTTGCTTTCGGCGTACTGCTCGACACCATCATCGTTCGCTCGATTCTGGTGCCGGCGCTAGTGCATGAAATCGGCCCTAAGGTATGGTGGCCATCTAAGTTATCTAAATCAGCTGACTAGTTATTAGCTCGGAGTTCTATGACGCTAC
>CANLAY010000057.1 GCA_947488635.1 Candidatus Nanopelagicaceae bacterium | reverse complement strand
TGCCTCAGTGCCTACAGTGCGTGAGTTTGACGGCTTAGCTTTATCTTCACGAAATGTTCGGTTAACCGAATCAGATCGAGCAGCTGCGCTGATAGTTTCTAAAGCTCTTAAAGAACCAGCTCGAATGCAGGAAATTTTGGCAACTGAACTGGCCTTCAAATTAGATTATGCCGAAATTATTGACGAGAAAACTTTTCAAAAAGCTAGCACAACCACTCAAAACAAGCGGGCCATCATCGCTGGTTGGGTAAATGGGGTCCGATTGTTAGATAATGCAGTTGTGGAATCTAACTCATGAAGCTATTAGCCCCTAAGCCAGGTTGGACTTCGCGTGCCGATGTAATTGTGGTCGGCTCCGGAATTGCTGGCATGACTACCGCGCTACAACTACGTACTTTTGGTTTATCAGTTCTGATAGTTACTAAAGCAAAAGTGGACGAAGGTTCAACTAAGTGGGCACAAGGCGGAATTGCAGCAGCACTTGGCGATGGTGATTCACCAGAGGCCCATTTAATAGACACTTTAATCGCAGGCGCCGGGCTTTGCGACGTTGAAGCTGTGCGAGTTTTGGTAACTGAGGGCCCTGAAGCAGTGCGCAAATTAATTGAACGCGGCGCCAAATTTGATACTGAATCTGATGGCGAAATTGCGCTAACTCGCGAAGGCGGTCATTTACGTAATCGCATCTTGCATGCAGGCGGCGATGCAACTGGTGCTGAAGTTTCTCGAGCTCTGTTAGCTGCAGTTCGTAATGATCCACAGATTGAAGTTGTTGAAGATGCTTTGGTGCTAGATGCACTGAAAGATAAAACAGGGCGTGTATGCGGAGTTACTCTGCACGTAATCGGTGCTGGTTCACGCGATGGCGTTGGTCAGGCACTTGGCAAAGCAGTTGTGCTCGGCACCGGTGGGCTTGGACAGGTATTTGCCAGCACAACTAATCCATCAGTATCTACTGGTGATGGTGTCGCACTTGCATTACGAGCTGGCGCAAAAATTGCAGATGTGGAATTTATTCAGTTTCACCCAACCGTACTTTGGTTAGGTGGAAAATCGCGTGGTCAGCAACCTTTGATTTCCGAAGCAGTCCGTGGTGAAGGTGCATATTTAGTTGATGACAGCGGTGCCCGATTTATGCAGGGGCTACATCCATTGGCTGAATTAGCGCCACGTGATGTTGTGGCAATCGCAATCATGCGCAAGATGAAAGAAAGTGGCCAAGACCATGTCTGGCTCGATGTTCGCCACTTAACAGGTTTTGCCGAAAGATTCCCAACGATTAACGCATCATGTCTATCTCACGACATTGACCCAAGCAAAGATTTAATTCCAGTAGCACCAGCTTCACACTATGCCTCAGGCGGAGTGCGCGTAGATCTAAATGGCCACAGCAGTATTGCTGGCCTATATGCCTGTGGTGAAACGGCTTGTTCTGGCGTTCATGGAGCTAACCGATTAGCTTCAAATTCACTGCTCGAAGGCTTAGTTTTCAGTGCTCGCATTGCAGCTGATATTGCCGCAAATTTACCGGCCGAATCTGAACCAGTTGAAAATACCAGTCAACCTTTCTTGCTTGATCCAGCGGTGCGCAAAGAGCTACAAACAGCTATGAGCCGGGGCGCCGGCGTATTGCGGTCAGCTGACTCGCTGATTGAAACCAGCAACGCTCTATCTCGGCTCGAAACCCGACATAGTGATGCACCGCAAGTCGATGCATGGGAAACCACTAATCTATTTCAACTTGCTCAAACTATTTTGCGTGCAGCTTTGATCAGACAAGAAACTCGTGGCTCACATTGGCGCGAAGATTTTCCAGAGACAAGTACTGCCTGGGAAAAAAGAATTGTGCAGAAAATTGATGAAGTTGGAAATTGGGCAACCGAATATGCGCGGGTGGTAAATAAATGATTAATTATGATCTAGTTAAAGCCGCCCTTGCTGAAGATTTGGCGGGGGGAGTAGATGTAACTTCGGTTGCGACCATTGCGGCCGATGCCGAGTTAAAAGCAGAATTTGTAGCTCGTGAGTCAGGTGTAGTTGTTGGCATCGAAATGGCTAAAGCAGTTTTAACTGAAGTCGGCGTTGCTGGCATAGAGATACTTGTTCAAGATGGTGCTTCAATTAAAGCTGGCGATGTCTTAATTAAAGTAACTGGCAATGCGCGTGTGATTTTGTTAGCAGAACGAACCGCACTTAATTTTCTAGGTCACTTATCTGGCATCGCAACTCTGACTAGCCAATGGGTCGAAGCAATAGCTGGCACTAAGTGCGAAATTCGTGATACCCGCAAGACGACACCTGGCTGGCGAGAGTTAGAAAAGTTTGCGGTTCGTATGGGCGGTGGCACTAATCATCGAATGTCATTATCTGATGCAGCCCTGATTAAAGATAATCACATTGCCGCAGCTGGTGGCGTGAAAGCAGCGTTTAACGCGGTTCGCAGCGCATTTCCAACTGCGCCGATTGAGATCGAAGTTGATACTTTGGAACAGTTAGCCGAAGTTCTGCCGCTTAAGCCTGATTTAATTCTGCTCGATAATATGTCACCTGAGCAATGCCGAGACGCCGTCTCGCTGGTTGCTGGCCAAACTAAATTAGAGGCATCTGGTGGTATTACTTTAGATAAAGCTCGCTCATATGCCGAAACTGGCGTTGATTACTTAGCAATTGGTGCACTCACGCATTCGGCAAAGAATTTTGATATCGGCCTCGACGTAAGGAGCAAATAACCATGTTGTTAACTGTAGATGTTGGTAACACTAATACGGTACTGGGAATTTTCGAAGGCGAGAATTTAACCCAGTCCTGGCGAGTAAAGACTGACCCACGTAACACGGCCGATGAACTTTGGTTGCAATACGAAGCGTTGGTTTCGGAGTACGACTTAACTGGCTTAGCAATTTGCAGCACAGTGCCTGCAACCTTGCGCGAGCTACGTCGCATGATTGCAGATTACTTTGAAGATGTCCCGACCACCATCGTTGAGCCAGGCATCAAAACCGGAGTGCCACTATTAGTTGATAATCCAAAAGAAATTGGTTCTGACCGCATTGTAAATACTTTGGCTGCCCACACTTTATTTGGTGGCCCAGCAATCGTGGTGGATTTTGGAACTTCAACTAATTTCGATGTGGTTTCGCCAACTGGTGAGTTTTTAGGTGGCGCACTCGCACCTGGTATTGAAATTTCAGTAGAGGCACTTGCTGCCCGAGCGGCACAACTTCGAAAAGTCGAATTAGTGCTACCTAAATCTGTAATTGGTAAAAACACCGTTGAGGCGCTGCAATCTGGAACTATCTTTGGCTTTGCTGGCCAAGTTGATGGATTGGTAAATCGCATCACTGAAGAACTCGCACAAAGCTATAGTGATACGCCAACTGTTGTTGCTACCGGCGGCCTGGCACCCTTAATTTTGGGCGTTTCTGAGACGATTGATGAACACGAACCAGATCTAACGTTGATTGGTTTGCGTTTGATTCACGAGCGCAATCAGTAGCGTTAGACTCCACTTCTTATGAGCGATCAGACTCCAACAATCGGTGATGACCTTCCCGAGCAACTACGGATTAGACGTGAGAAGCGGGCTGACTTAATTGCCCAGGGCATTGAGCCATATCCAGTTGCTGTAGCCCGCACAAAAACATTGGGCGAAGTTCGCACTAAATACCAAGGACTTGAGACTGATACTGCAACAGGTGATATCGAGAGCTTGACCGGTCGCATTATCTTTAAGCGCGATACTGGCAAATTATGTTTTGCGACTTTGCGCGAGGGCGATGGCACCGAACTGCAAGCCATGTTCTCGCTCGACAAAGTCGGCGAAGATTCAATTACGGCTTGGAAATCTCAAGTGGATCTTGGTGACATTGTTAGCGTGACTGGCGAAATCATCACTTCAAAACGTGGTGAACTTTCGATCTTGGCTAACTCGTGGCAAATTGCGTCGAAATCTTTGCGCCCACTACCTAATGAACATAATCCGCTCTCGGAGGAAACCCGAGTTCGTATGCGTTACGTGGATTTAATTGTGCGTCCTGAAGCACGAGTAACTGCCCGTATGCGACCTACGGTCATGCGTTCATTGCGTCAAACTTTTCATGAACTAGATTTTATTGAAGTTGAAACTCCAATGTTGCAAGTTCAACATGGTGGCGCTGCAGCTCGCCCGTTTAAATCATTTAGCAATGCCTACGACATGGATCTCTTCTTGCGCATTGCTCCAGAGCTATTCCTCAAGCGTTGCGTTGTAGGTGGGATCGAGCGAGTATTTGAAATTAATCGAAACTTCCGTAATGAAGGTGCGGATTCTTCGCATTCACCTGAATTTGCGATGATCGAGAGTTATCAGTCATATGGTGACTGGCGTTCAATCGCCGAGTTAACCCAGCAACTAATTCAGAACGCTGCGATGGCTGTGTCAGGCTCATTAGTAGTTACTCATCAAGATGGCAGCCAGATAGATTTCAGCGGAAAATGGCGTGAGATATCGCTATATGAAGCGATTTCTGGAGGTGCGGGCGAGACCGTAACTGCGTTAACCCCAATCGATGATCTAAAGCGCATCGCAACTAAGTTAGGCATGAAGATCGATCCGGCTTGGATTGCGGGCAAGTTAGCTGAAGAAATTTTTGAACATGTTGCTAAAGATCAATTAATTGAACCAACTTTCGTAATGGGTTTCCCAGTTGATACTTCACCGCTAGTTCGCGCACATCGCGAAACTCCGGGTGTGGCCGAAAAGTGGGATCTCTATGTTGAAGGCTTTGAATTAGCAACTGGTTACTCCGAACTTATTGATCCAGTTATTCAACGTGATCGTCTAGTTGAACAAGCTCGCCTTGGTGCTAAGGGCGATGTTGAAGCAATGCAAGTTGATGAAGATTTCTTACGCGCAATGGAATTTGGAATGCCACCAATGGGCGGAATGGGTATGGGCGTTGATCGTTTGCTCATGGCACTTACTGGCCTCGGAATTCGCGAAACAATTTTGTTCCCACTTGTTAAGCCGGAGATTGAGTAATGATCGAAGTTCGGCCAGCTCGTACTTCTGACATCAAGAGCATTCATAAATTAATTGCAGATTTTGCATCCGGTGGTCGCATGCTACAAAAAGAGACAGTGACACTTTACGAAAGCGTGCAAGAATTTATGGTCGCAGTTGAAGATGGCCAAGTAGTTGGTTGTGGTGCGTTGCATGTGCTCTGGGAAGATTTAGCAGAAGTTCGCTCTGTTGCTATTACTGAAACTTTGCGCGGAAACGGAATTGGAAATCAGATTCTGGAACGAATTATTGATCGTGCCCACGAACTCGGGCTATCCCGAATTTTCTGTTTAACATTTGAAACTAAATTCTTTGGCCGACATGGGTTCGAAGAAATTCAAGGCACCCCCGTAGAGCCCGAGGTTTACGCTCAATTACTTAAGTCTTATGACTCTGGTGTGGCTGAATTCCTCGACCTGGAGTCCGTAAAGCCAAACACTTTGGGAAACACCCGAATGCTTAAAATCCTTTAGCTCCCCCCTTTTCGACCAGCTAGGGCATAAATTGGGGTTCAATCTGGTTCTAACTGGCATATCTAGTGGTTTTTCCCAGCGTGAAACCCACCTCGCGAGCTTGCCCCCTCGGGTATTAGGCTTAGCGCGATACGAATAGAAGGAGTACCGCCCATGTTTGAGCGTTTTACCGACCGTGCCCGCCGGGTTGTTGTCTTGGCCCAAGAAGAAGCACGCATGCTCAATCACAACTACATCGGCACTGAGCACATTCTGCTTGGCCTGATTCATGAAGGCGAAGGTGTCGCCGCTAAAGCGATGGAAGGCATGGGCATTTCACTCGAAGCCGTGCGAGCACAAGTTGAAGAAATTATTGGACAAGGTCAGCAAGCACCAAGTGGTCATATTCCATTTACCCCACGCGCCAAGAAAGTTCTTGAGCTTTCACTGCGCGAAGCGTTGCAACTTGGTCACAACTACATCGGTACTGAACATATTTTGCTGGGCTTAATTCGCGAAGGCGAAGGCGTAGCTGCACAAGTATTAGTAAAACTCGGCGCTGATTTAAATCGCGTTCGTCAACAAGTTATTCAATTACTCTCTGGATATCAAGGGAAAGAAGCAGTTGCCGCAAACGGCCCAGCCGAAGGAACTCCTTCAACTTCATTAGTACTAGATCAATTCGGTCGCAACTTAACTCAAGCTGCCCGCGAAGGAAGACTTGATCCAGTCATCGGTCGTGAATTAGAAATCGAACGCGTTATGCAAGTTCTTTCTCGTCGTACTAAAAATAATCCAGTATTGATTGGCGAACCAGGCGTTGGTAAAACTGCAGTTGTCGAAGGCTTAGCACAAGCAATTGTTAAGAACGATGTGCCTGAAACCCTTAAGGATAAGCAACTTTATTCACTTGATCTAGGCGCACTAGTTGCCGGTTCTCGCTACCGTGGTGATTTCGAAGAGCGCTTGAAGAAAGTACTTAAAG
>CANLAY010000056.1 GCA_947488635.1 Candidatus Nanopelagicaceae bacterium | reverse complement strand
GATAGCGAAATTATCGAGCGTCTTTCTAGTCGGTTAACCTGCCGTGACTGTGGCGCACCGGCGCCAGCAACTGCGCAAGCATGCGCTGCCTGCGGGGGAGAGCTATACCAACGCGAAGATGACAAGGCCGAAGTTATTGCTCGTCGCCTTGAGGTTTATAACGAGCAAACTGCACCCATCATTTCTTTCTATCGCGGCGAAGGCTTACTAATCACAATTAGCGCAACTGGCGCTGTTTCTGAAATTACTGTGCGCGCCACCACCGCACTTAGCCGCATTAGTTAATAATTACTTTCGTGGATATCCAGCTAAAATCACTTGATGAGCTAAAGGTGATGCGCCGTGCCGGTTTACTAGTCGGTGAAACTTTGGCGCTACTTAAGGATTCCATCAAAGTTGGTATGCGCACTGATGCACTTGATGCTATAGCTGCGGCCAACATTAAACGTGGTGGCGGTACTTCTAATTTCAAGGGCTATCACGGTTTTCCGGCCACTGTTTGTATTTCAATTAATGATGAAATTGTTCACGGAATTCCAGGTGATCGAGTTATTGAAGATGGCGATGTAGTTTCAATCGATTGCGGTGCGATCATTGATGGTTGGCATGGTGATGCCGCATTCTCCGTAGGTGTTGGCAAGGTAGATCCAGCAGATCAGAAAATGATGGATGTCTGTGAAGAATCAATGTGGCGCGGTATTGCTGCGGGCCGCCTAGGTGCCAAACTTTCAGACATTGGTCATGCCATTGAGAGTTATACCGATGCCCAAGGTAAATACGGAATTTTGCAGGAGTATGGCGGCCATGGCATTGGAACTGAGATGCATCAAGCGCCCCATGTTCTCAACTTTGGTAAACCTGGGTTTGGCCCTGAAATTGTGGTCGGTATGGCGTTAGCCATCGAGCCAATGATTACTCGTGGCACTCATAAGACCAAAGTCTTGAAAGACAACTGGACTGTGGTTTCAAATGATAAATCTCGTGGTTCTCACTTTGAAAATAGCTACTGCATCGCACCTGATGGCAAGCCATTTGTACTGACTTCACTCGATGGCGGCCGTGAGAAACTAGGTGCTTTAGGGATTGAGATTTCTTCACTTCTTTAATTAAATTCGAATTGAGTATTTGAAATCCCACCGAGTAGCTTGTCTAATCGAAATAGACCTTTCAACTTCTTCGCCTCGTATGTTATAGCCGGTGCGTTGAATTCTAATTGCTGCGCTTCCTTCGGGGATTTTCATGAACTTAGCAATTCGCGAGTCCACAATTATCGGAAGTAAATGCTCGTCTGCGCTAAATACCTCTTGCCCATATTCGGTTTCAAGAATATGGTAGAGCGACTTAGTTAAATCTCGATCAATTAGATCTGGGGCAATACTTTGATTGATATAAGTTATTTCAAATGAAAGAGGTTCCAAATTCCCAAAGCGAAGACGTTCAATTCGATATGCGGGTTCACCGACAACTATAAAGTCATCGGTAGCGTGCTCGTCATCTTCAATCAACTTCGAGCTAATAACTTTTGTCGAAGCTTTTAGCCCCTTTATTTTCATCTCTTGCGTGAATGACAGTAATTTCATCTGTTTGATTACACGTGGTGGGGCCACAAATGACCCAGCGCCATGGACCGTGTAGATCAGGCCATCATCTTGCAATAAGGCAAGTGCTTGGCGGATAGTTACTCGAGAGGTTCCAAATCTTTCGGCCAAGGCCCGCTCACCTGGAATTGGCTCATTAACGGCTAGGTCTGAAATCTCAGAGCGCAAGAGGTCAGCCAACCGAAATTGCTTTCGGACCTCTTCTTTAGCCAATGTTCTCTCCTTTGGCCGGGTCAATCCCGGCTGATACGCCTAGCCTAGGGCCAGTTTTAGCCCGAATATGGCCATGGGCGCTAAAAAACGTTATCGGATCGCAATGATTAATGCTAGCAATTGAGCGAAAATTGGTCTATACCTGTCCTACGAGATCCTTGGAATCCTCCAAGGTCGTGAAAAGTTTATGGAGGCCAGAATGCGCACACTTCGTGCAAAATCAATAGCTGCCATAAGTGTCACAGCACTTCTGGGCGCTGTTGCATTTTCCGGTAGCACTGTTGCGCAAGCAGCGACAACCAAAACAATTACTGTTTGGCTGATGCCAGATGCTAAGGATTTTGGAACAGCTCTTGCAGATGCAAATGCAGCATTTACTGCTGCGTATCCAACCGTTAAAGTTAATGTGGAATTTCAAACTTGGGCCGATCACCTAAAGAAGCTTGATGCTGCTTTGGTGGCTAAAAAAGGTCCAGATGTTGTTGAGTTTGGAAATACTGAAGTAATGAAGTATTCAGCTGCTGGCGCGCTAGCAGATCTAAGTTCGTACAAGCCATCATTTGGCAACAGCAGTACTTGGTTAAAGGCACTAACAGATGCTGGTACTTACGAGGGCAAACTGTATGCAATTCCTTACTATGCTGGTGCTCGCGCCATCATGTACCGTCCTTCACTATTTGCAGCTCAAGGTATTTCAGTTCCAAAGTCTTACGCTGAATTCCTAGCAGCAGGAAAGAAGTTGATGGGTGCTTATGGCACTGATAAAGATTTCTCAGCAGTCTACCTACCTGGAAAATACTGGTATGCAGCAATGTCATTTGTTTATGATGAAGGTGGCGCTATTGCAACAAAGTCTGGCGGCAAGTGGGTTGGTTCACTTGATTCAGATGCAGCAATTCGTGGCTTGAATCGCTTTAAAGAAGTAAGCGATACTCTTTCACGTGCCGATAAGTCAGGAACTGAAGCCGCACAGTGGGATGTTTTCAATAGTACAAAAGTTGCCATGTCGTATTCAAACGGTTGGGAATCATGCTGTATCCCTAAAGTTGGAACTGACTGGGCTTTCTTCCCAATGCCTTCAATTAAGTCAGGAAAAGCATCACCAGCATTCCTAGGTGGTTCAAATCTTGCGGTTCCTTCTTATGCGCCAAACGCTAAGTTGGCTTCAACCTGGATTCGCTACTTCACAAACTCAACACAAATGACCACTATTGCTAAAAGTGGTGCGATTCCAAATAACACAAGAATGCTCAATTTGATCACCGGAAAAGCTGCACCAGTTGCGGCGGCAGCCAAGAACTCTTGGTTCGTACCCGGTGCTATCAAGTGGGTAGATGTAGAAAATGCCAACACCCTACAAACAATGTTGGCCGATATCGCTACTGGCAAGAAGACTGTTGCAAAAGCAGCAGCGGATGCCTCTGCGGAAATCACAAAACTTCTTAACTAGAATCTACTGTTAAGAGTTTAGAAAAGTAGAAGAGAAGGTAAGGAGAGGTGGCTTTGTTAAAAAGTCACCTCTCCTTACACTCATTGCTATCTAGAGGAGAATTAAATTGAGTATCGGGCAATCGAATATTTCGAGGCCTCGTAAAATCAAACCTTGGCCCTACCTGCTTGTTACTCCAAGCCTTGTAGCTTTAGGTTTGATTTTGGGTTACCCAATTATAAAGTTGTTTTCCTTATCGCTTGAAAGATATGGACTTTCGGAGATTATTGCCGGTAAAGGCGTATTTGTCGGGTTTGGTAACTTCAGCGAAATTCTTACAGATAAAGATTTTTGGACTATTTTAGAAAGAACTTTGTTTTTTACTTTCGGCATGGTCGCAGTCTCAATGATTGTCGGTGCTTGGTTAGCTCATTTAATGCTAAATATGCACTCGAAAATAAGAAATGTGCTGAATTTAGTTTTAATACTCGTTTGGGCGATGCCACAGTTAGTGTCGATCTCGGTCTGGAGATGGCTGTTCTCATTTGAATTTAGCATCGTAACTGAGGTAATTAACAAGCTTGGCTTTAACATGGATAAACACAATTACTTTGTGAATACTTTGTCTGGTTTCTTGATCATCGGTGGTTGTGTGGCATGGGGCGCTCTACCATTTATAACAATAAGCATCTATGCCGCCCTTACACAAGTTCCACAAGACTTGATTGAAGCGGCAGAGATTGACGGCGCGAATCCAAGACAAGTCTTCCGAAACATTATTTTCCCAATGCTTCTACCTGTTTACGTAATCTTAATTTCTCTCTCCACAATCTGGGATTTTCAGGTTTTCTCGCACATTTGGATTTTCCTTGATAGCCGACCTTCTGCCGAGTACTACACAATTGCTATTTATGCTTTCCAAAAGTCATTCGGATTAAGCGAATATGGAAAAGGCGCTGCAATAAGTATCGTCATGATTGTGGCCTTAATTGGCGTAACCGGCTATTACCTGCGGCAAATGATGAAAATGGGTGATGAGTGAAACGCTCGTCTAGTTCGATTTTTTCGAACGCTTCCGGAATTCTCGCTATCGTTTTAATGGGTTTTCCTGTTTATTGGATGATTACAACTTCGTTTAAGCCCAAGGGCGATATCTTGTCGACTAACCCAACGCTTCTTCCGCGCTCATTTACTCTATCAAATTATGTTGAAGCTGTTACTAAAGAAGGATTTGTAAGAGCCTTAATCAATTCACTAATCGTGGTCTTTTTCACAGTAACAATCAGTTTGTTTGTAGCGCTTTTTGCTTCAATCGCTGTGGCACGTATGAAATTCAAAGGAAAGCGCACCTATGTAGCGACTATCTTGTTAGTTCAGATGCTCCCGTTATCTGCACTCCTGATTCCAATTTATCTTCTACTTTCTAGATTTAATCTCACCGACAAGTTATCTGGCGTAATTTTGACTTACTTAGCTTTCGTGCTGCCTTTTGTTATCTGGACCCTGCGTGGTTTTTTGGTGAATATACCTGCAGAACTTGAAGAAGCTGCACTAGTTGATGGCTGCACCAGGCCACAGGCATATCGTTTAGTTTTATTTCCTTTAATGGCTCCGGGATTAGTTGCCACAGCAATCTTTGCCTTCATTCAGGCATGGAATGAGTTTTTGTTGGCCTATATTATATTGTCGAGTCAAGACAATGCGACGATGCCGATTTGGTTAGCCGGATTCACAAATCGCTTCGGAACTGATTGGGGCCCATTGATGGCTGCTTCAACTTTGACAGCTTTACCGGTTGTAATTTTCTTTACTCGAATTCAAGATAAAATTGCCACAGGTGTTACGGCGGGGGCGGTTAAGGGATGATGTTCAAATCCTTCAGTGAAGTCGAAAGTGCAATTCTGAAAACTTTCTCACCCGGTTTTGGTGGCCCGACTGTTCCAGAATGGCTTAAACCTTGGTTAGAAAATGGCTTAGGTTCAGTTACCCTGTTTGCATCGAATACTCCAAATTTTGAAACCGCCCAAAACCTAATTGTAGAACTTCGAAGCTTTAACCCGGAGATTCTGATTGCAATTGACGAAGAAGGTGGCGATGTAACCCGCTTATTTGTGCGTGAAGGTAGTAAGTATCCAACACCAGCACTTCTAGGGCAGTGCGATGATGAAGATTTAACTTATCGCTCCTATAACTCAATGGGCTATGTACTGCGAAACTTAGGAATAGATATTACTTATGCTCCAGTAGCCGATGTGGTGGCTGTGCAAGATAATCCAATTGTCGGAGTAAGGTCTTTTGGCATGAATACAGATGTTGTATCTCGCCATGCAAAGCAAGCAGTGCGTGGCTTGCAAGATGCTGGAGTCAGCGCATGCATTAAACATTTCCCTGGCCATGGCGCGGTAGTTGAAGATTCTCACCATGATCTTCCATTTATTAAAATGGCGTTAAACGATTATGAATCCGCACATATTGGCCCATTCAAAGATGCGATTGAAGCAGGCGTTGATGCAATCATGATTGGCCACTTAGTTGCAGAAGCCATCGATCCAAACCACCCAGCATCTTTATCAAGCAAAGCAATTCGCGATTACCTTAGAAATAAATTGAAATTTGAAGGATTAGTTGTGACAGATGCGTTAGATATGGGCGCTATCGGTGGCCCAAGCAAAATTCATGAATCTGCCTTGAAGGCACTTTTGGCTGGAGCAGATCTTCTTTGTTTCTCGGGCATGGGCGATCAGTCACAATTTGTCTTATCTAGTTTCGATTGGATTAAAGCTGCCGTCGAAAACGATGATCTTCCGCTTGAGTATCTCGATAACTCATTCAAAATTGCCACACGGTTGCGTGAGAAGAGAATTAATAAATCAGCTCCGACGTCAGTAATTGATTTTAATGAACTTATTAAAGGCTTCGAAATTTCTGGAGTAGTTGATTTGCCAGAAGGTCCCGTTAATTTGGTAGAAATTGGCACCAAGCCAACGATCGCAGCTGGCGATGTTTCGTGGGGTATGCATCGAGAATTACGTGCGGTGGGAATCTCGTGTGAAATTCATGCTAGCGACGCGGAATCTCTTTCATCTAAGAAATTAGTTGTAGCGTTTAGAGATGCTTATCGAGACGAACCATTACTAGCGACCTTGAATAGACTTTATGAGCGATTCCCAGATGCAATTTTCTTAGATATGGGCTGGCCAACGCGCGAATTTTCACCGCAAAATTTGATTCGAACCTTTGGTTCTTCGGCCGTAATTTCTATGGCCGCAGCACGGCGGATTAGAGGAATTTAGCAATTCGTAAAGGTGCTTTGGGCAT
>CANLAY010000055.1 GCA_947488635.1 Candidatus Nanopelagicaceae bacterium | reverse complement strand
CTCTTTACTGGTTAGGCGTTGGCGCACAGCCATCTGCTGCAGTTGAAGCACTTCTAAAGGTGACCGGCGATTGGCAGAAGCACAAGGGTCTTCCAGGCACCGAAGGCACACTTCGCGTTGCTGCACCTAAGCCAGCTAAGAGCGTTGCTTACGAAGCCGCTATGAAGCAAGCAATGGATGAACCAAAGGAAGGCGCCACAACTTTAAAGAAAAAGGCGCAAGAGAAGCTTGCTGGAAAGGCAAACCCAGTTGAAGAAGTAGCAGCAGTTGAAGAAACTGTTGTTGCAACTCCTGAAGAAGCCGTTGTAGAGAGACCAGCAGTTGAAGAAGTAGTCGCAGAGACTCCAGCTGCAGAAGCGGCTGTTGTTGAAACTCCAGCTGCAGAAGCGGCTGCTGAATAAAAATGATTGATGAAGCCCTAGAACATTTAGTTAAGGGAATCGTTGATTCACCCGAAGAGGTAGTCGTTAAGGAAAAAACTCACCGACGTGGAACCACACTTGAGGTTCGAGTTAACCCTGAAGATATCGGCAAGGTAATTGGTCGCAATGGCCGTACCGCAAAGGCGCTTCGTACCGTCGTCAGCGCGCTCGCAGGTCGCACAATTCGTGTCGATCTGGTTGAAGCTGACGAGGTTCGTTAACCCTTAATTTAAGCCGCTAACCATGCGTTTACTCGTGGGCCGGATTGGTAAGGCGCACGGAATTCTGGGCGAAGCCACAATCGAAGTTCGAACCGATGATGCCGCTACCCGTTTTGCAATGGGCGCAGTTGTTGAAACCGATAGCGGTAAATCTTTAACTGTTAATTCTGTGCGAGTTCACAACGGCATTCTGTTACTGGGTTTTGAAGGCATCTCCTCTCGCAATGACATAGAGGCGCTGCGCGACACTTTGCTTTATGCCGATGTTGATATTGATGCCCCAGGTGAAGATGAAGACGATTATCACGTGCTGCAATTGATTGGCTGCATTGCCAATCTAGAAGATGGCAGCAAGTTTGGCGAAGTAAGTGATGTCCTGAATCTGCCGGGCCAAGATGTGCTGGTGATTAAAGCTGAAAGCGGCGAAGTATTAGTTCCCTTCGTACATCAGTTAGTTCCAGTTGTTGATATCAAGGGCAAAATCGTGGTCGTTATTCCGCCAATTATTTCGGGGGAGATGAAATGAAAATCGATGTCATCTCAATTTTTCCAGAATATTTAGCGCCACTTGAGCTTTCGTTGCTAGGTAAAGCCCAAGATAAAGGGTTACTTGAAATCAATGTGCATGATCTGCGTGTGCACACCAGCGATAATCACCACAGCGTTGATGACACCCCTTATGGTGGCGGTGCTGGCATGGTTATGAAAGCGCAAATCTGGGGGGATGCGTTAGATGATTTAATTACTGATGGCTGCGACCTGATTATTCTCACCCCGGGTGGTAGGCGTTTTAACCAGCGAATGGCGGAAGAACTTTCAACGAAGTCACATCTGCTTTTTGCTTGTGGTCGATACGAAGGCATTGATGATCGAGTTCGTCAACATTATTCAACTACTGCCTATAGTGATCGTGGAATCCGAGTTCATGAAATTTCAATTGGTGACTACGTATTAGGTGGCGGCGAAGTAGCCTCAATGGTGATTATTGAAGCAGTAACACGCTTGATCCCAGGGGTATTGGGTAATCCCGAATCAATCGTTGAAGAGTCACACATGTCTGAAGGTTTCGTTGAGTACCCCTCTTTTACCAAGCCCGCAACTTGGCGTGACCTTGAAGTCCCTGAGATTTTGTTAAGTGGTAATCACGCCGCAATCGCCAAATGGCGTAGTGAAGCAGCACACAAACGCGCTCAAGATAATCTCTAATCGCTTCAACACTTCACTTCTAACTCGCGAGTAAGTTTTTAGCAACGTAACGTTACGCCATGACGAGTTTTGATCCAGCAATTCAGATGCGATTGATTCGCGATCTTGAGCCTGTGGTTGCGGTCGAACTCGAGCGACATTTAAAGATCCAAAAAGACTGGTACCCACACGACTATGTCCCTTGGTCTGAAGGACGCAACTTTGCCGGCCCTTTAAATGGTGATGCTTGGGAAGCTAAAGATTCTAAGCTTTCACCTATTGCGCAAGATTCCCTAGTTCTGAATTTGTTAACTGAAGATAACTTGCCTAGCTATCACACCGAAATTGCGATTGCGATGGGCCGTGATGGTGCGTGGGGTACCTGGATTGAACGTTGGACGGCTGAAGAAAATCGCCATGGCATTGTTCTGCGCGATTATTTAATGGCAACACGTGGCGTTGATCCTTATGAGCTAGAAGACCTGCGCATGGCTCATATGTCAGTTGGCTATCAAAAGCCTTACGAGAATGACATGTTGCATACCGTGGCTTATGTTTCATTCCAAGAGCTAGCTACTAGAATTTCGCATCGCAACACTGGACTTATCTCTGATGATCCAATCTGTGAAAGCATGTTGCAACGTGTGGCACTTGATGAGAATTTGCATATGATTTTTTATCGCAATCTACTTGGCGCTGCTCTTGATCTAGAACCAAATGCGGCAATGCGCGCGATTACAGATGTGGTGACTAACTTTGATATGCCGGGGGCGGGCATGCCAGGTTTTGCCCGTAAATCTGTCGGTATCGCTTTAGCTGGCATCTATGACATGCAGCAACACTTAGAAGATGTAATTGCGCCAGTACTGCGCGCCTGGAATGTATTTGGTCGCGAAGATCTCTCCGGTGACGGCCAAGCCGCTCGCGACGAACTAAGTGCTTTCCTGGCGGGGGCTACAACCGAATCTGATCACTTTAATGAAAAGCGTGAGAAGCACTTCGAACGCTTAATTGCGCGTGGCCAAGAACCGATTCGGCTAACTAAAACCAAGTAAAGCGGGTAAAGTTCGCGATTATGTGCAGACTATTAGGTTACGCCGCAAGTACTGATACGACCTTTGCCGAAATCGTGGGCGAAGGCTTTGAAAACTTTGTCGCCATGTCTGATGAACATAAAGATGGCTGGGGCATAACTTCAATTGATAAAAGTGGCGAAGTCACTCGTACCGTTGATTTAGAGCGCGCAGTTGCCAGTTCTACTTTCGTAGATGTTAAGGATCGTCCGGCTGATTCTGGTCTGCTGCACTTGCGCTTGGCTTCAAAAGGTTTGACCATTGATATTAAGAATAACCACCCCTTTGTTGATGGCACTTACAGTTTTATGCATAACGGCACGATTCGTCCTGCAGCATCAGTTGAAGCTTTCATTGATCCAGAGTTTGCTAATCGCGCGCAAGGCAGCACTGATAGCGAGCGGTATTTCTATGTGATTCTTAGCGAGATTAAAAAGCATGGTTTAGTCGATGGGCTCCGTAGCGCTGTTACCAAGATCAGCGACAATTGTGATTTCTCCAGTATAAATTGCATGCTATTGACTCCGGATTATTTAATTGCGGCCTGCGAATTCAATGTTGGCGAGCAAAGCGAATGGACTGTTGATTCTCACTACGAGTTGCGCTATCGCAGCGATGAAAGTGGCGTAGTTATCTCATCTACCGGTTGGGGCCATGATGATTGGTCAGTTTTAGACAACCATCAAGTGCTGGTTGTTGATCGCAAGAGCCTAAATACCGAGATTTTGCCGCTGCTATTACGCTTAGGGGCATGACGCGCACATATCTGGTCGAGACTTACGGCTGCCAGATGAACGTGCACGACTCCGAACGTATTGCCGGTTTACTTGAAGCCGATGGGTATGTGCCAGTCGAGCAGGGCAAGCAAGCAGATTTAGTAGTTTTTAATACCTGCGCAGTTCGTGAAAATGCCGATAACAAGCTCTACGGAAATCTAAGTTTCCTAGCACCGGTTAAGAAACTTAATCCAGCGATGCAGATTGCTGTCGGTGGCTGCTTAGCTCAGAAAGATCAAGCCACAATCCTTAAAAAAGCACCTTACGTCGATGTGGTTTTCGGAACCCATAACGTTGGCTCGCTGCCGGTGCTGCTTGAGCGGGCGCGAATTGAAGAAGAGTCGCAAATTGAAATCCTAGAAGCGCTAGAGCATTTCCCATCAACTCTGCCAGCTAAACGCTTTAGTGACTTTACGGCGTGGGTTTCGGTTTCAGTTGGTTGCAACAACACTTGCACCTTCTGCATTGTGCCAACGTTACGTGGAATTGAAAAAGATCGCCCAGCGAGTGAGATCTTGCGTGAGATAAATACCTTAGTTGATTCTGGCGTTATCGAGATTACTTTACTAGGCCAGAATGTGAATGCTTACGGCGTTGATTTCGGTGATCGTGCTGCGTTTGCGAACCTGCTTAAAGAATGCGGCAAGATCTCAGGGCTTGAGCGAGTTCGCTTCATGTCACCGCATCCACGAGATTTCACTGATGATGTAATCGAGGCAATGGCCAACACAGCAAATGTGATGCCACATCTACATATGCCGTTGCAATCAGGTTCTAATCGAATTCTGCAGGAAATGCGCCGTTCATATCGCACTGATCGATATTTAGGAATTCTCGACCGTGTTCGTAAGGCCATGCCGCATTCGCAAGTAACAACCGACATCATTGTGGGTTTTCCAGGTGAGACCGAAGAAGATTTCCAAGCCACGCTAGATCTAGCAACGCAAGCGCGATTCTCAGCCGCATACACCTATCAATATTCAATTCGTCCCGGAACACCGGCTGCCGTGATGCCTAATCAAGTGCCGGCTGAAGTTGTGGGAGAGCGATACACCCGCTTACATGCACATCAAGAAGCGATTTCAGCATCTGTTAATTCCGAAGCAATAGGTCGCACCATGAAAGTTCTAGTCGCTGAAGTTTCTGGTCGTCGCAATGGCGATAACGATCGCATGACCGGGCGCAGTGAAGATTTCAGATTGGTGCACTTCAACTCAATGGTTGAGCAGCCGCTGCCAGGTGACTTAATTACGGTAGATATCACAGAGAGTTCATCGCATTATTTAATTGGTACTGGCGGCAAAGTAGAACGCCGCGTTAAGCGCGAAGTAAAGGGCACCATGTTAGGTATCCCGGTTATTCGCGCATGAAGTTAATTGTTATCTGTGGTGCAACTGCCACTGGCAAAAGTGACCTCGCGATTGCGTTAGCTCAAAAGCTAGACGCCGAGATAATCAATGCTGATTCAATGCAACTCTATAAAGGCATGGATATTGGCACTGCCAAGTTAAGTGTCGAAGAACGCCAGGGGGTACCGCATCACCTACTAGATGTTCTTGAAGTAACCGAAGATGCCAATGTGGCTTGGTATCAAAGTCAGGCACGAGCGAAGATTTCAGAGATCCATAGTCGTGGAAAATCGGTAGTAATAGTTGGCGGCACTGGGCTATATATAAAAGCAATTCTCGATGAGCTTAATTTTCCGGATACCAACCCGGCAGTGCGTGAAGCGCTAGAGCGGGAAGTAGCAGAACTCGGTGCGCATGTCTTGTTTGAACGTCTCGAAAAACTTGATCCGGCGGCAGCCCTTGCCATTGATCGCGCAAATACCCGGCGCATAGTTAGAGCACTTGAGGTGATTGAAATCACCGGCAAACCATTTACTGCGAACTTACCTCGCAAAGACTCTGAACTGTATCCAGATGCTCGGCAGTTTGGCTTAGTCATGGATCGAGAGGCACTCGGTGAGCGCATCAGTAATCGGGTAGATCGAATGTATGCCTCTGGTTTAGTTGACGAAGTAGATCGTTGTATTGCTGCCGGAATAACTTCAGCGCGAACCGCCCAATTAGCACTTGGCTATGCCCAAGTCATTGCAATGCGCAGAGGTGATCTCACCCTTGATGCTGCGATTGAAGAAACTAAGCGGGCAACCAGGCAATACGCTAGACGGCAAGAAACTTGGTTCTCGCGAGATGCTCGAATTAAATGGATTTCTCCGATCCAGCCTCGGCTAGAAATAATCTTGCAGGAAATAGAATAGCCAAATCATGATTGCAACTTATGGCCACGGTACTGAAAATGACTTTGTTCTAGTTTTTGACCCCGAAAATTTGGTATCCATTACAACTGCACAGACTGCTGCCATTTGTAATCGAGAGACCGGAATAGGCGCCGATGGTCTTATCCGAATCGGCAAGAAGAATGAGCGTTGGTTTATGGATTACCGCAATGCTGATGGGTCGCTCGCAGAGATGTGCGGAAATGGCATTCGGGTAACGGCAAAGTATTTGGTTGAACGCGGCCATCAACCTGAAGGTATTTTTGCAATTGATACTCGAGATGGTGTTAAGCATCTGCGGGTTCCAGCAACTGGTGATATCTCAGTAAATATGGGGCAAGTTACCGATGAAGATGAAGAGATTTCAGCCGCCACAAATGGCAAAGTTTGGAACGGTTATCACATCAGTGTTGGAAATCCGCATGCAGTTGTGTTTGTAGATGATTTGAACGAAGTTGGCGCACTTGCTGATGCCCCAGTTGTTCGGCCTAAGGATGCCTACCCGGAAGGCGTTAATGTTGAATTTGTTGAAATCACCGGTGAGCGCGAAGTAAAGATGCGCGTTTTTGAACGCGGAAGCCGTGAAACTAAGTCTTGCGGTACCGGCGTATGCGCTGTGGCACT
>CANLAY010000054.1 GCA_947488635.1 Candidatus Nanopelagicaceae bacterium | reverse complement strand
CCAAGATAAATACTGCATTGGCAAAGACTTATCAATGCCGTAATAAATTTTTAGTTGAGCTATCTGCTCTGGCGTCAATACGCCAGTCTCAATTCCAAAGGCGCCAACAATTGAGTCACCGGGAATAACACGAAGAACTAAGAAAACAAATATTGAGATACCGAAAAGCGTAGTGAAGATACTTCCGATACGTAAAACCGGGGTAGAGAGCAGGATTCGGGAAATTCTCTCACCGAAAGACAATTAGTGCTCCTTATATATTATTTAACAACTTTAAGAAAAGGAGGCGGGTAATTTCTACCCGCCTCCTCTCTACTTAATCTACTTAACTTGTTTTACTTTAGATCAACTACGCGAAGCTCAATCAAAGATCCTGTAGCTAGCGGAATAAAGCCAGTTACATTTTTAGCTGCTGCACGATACTCATAAGGTGCGAATAGCCAAATCCAGACTGCATTGTTCTCGAGTTCTTGTGAGATCGACTTGTAGATTGCTTTGCGCTCTACTGCACGACCAGTTGCCTTACCCTTTAGGAATAAAGCATCAAGAGTTGCAGATGAGTAACCAGCTACCTTATTTAGATTTCCGGTTGATGGGAAATAACGGGTGTACATGGTGTCTGGATCGATACGTCCACCATTATTTGCAACTGCTGCTGCAAAGTCACCGGCCAACCAACGTGATACGTAAGTTGCGTTATCAAGGATATCGAGCTCTAGGTTGATTCCAGCTTTTGCAAGTTGGGCCTTGAGGTTCTGTGCTGTGCCAGATGCTGTTGCATACTGAGTAGGAGAAACGATTGCCTTAATTGTTAATCCATCTGCATAGCCTGCATCCGCTAAATACTTCTTAGTTTTTGCGAGATCTACGTTTGGACATGGGCGATCATTTGGGTCTGATGCATAAGCAGGGCTTGTGATCGGACCAACTACTTTAGCCTCACCAGAAGCTGCGGTCTTAACAACTTCGGCACGGTTAATTGCGCACTGAATGGCTAGACGAACATCTACTTTGTTAAGTGGTGCAACTCGAGCATTTAATTGCAGAGTTACATAACCCAAACCAGGTGTGCGATAAAGATTTAGATTCTTGCCAACTTGAAGGGCAACAGTTGGGCTAGTTAAGACTGAGAACTGAATTGTTCCGGCATTCAAAGCGGCCAAAATTGAAGCCTCTGTTGGGATAATACGGAAGGTCACAGTGTCTAGCTTTACTGGAGCTTTCCAGTAGCTAGCATTCTTTTCTAGCTTAACTGATTGACCTGGTTCCCATGAAACAAACTTGAATGGACCAGTTCCGTTTACGGTCTTGCCAATTTTGTTAGCTGCAATGTCATCGCTTGAAAGCATTGACATGTTAACGCCATCAAGTGCTGCCAAGATTGGTGCATTAGGAACGCTTAGCTTGATTATAACTGTTCGACCCGAACCGGTAACTGAACTGATCGTGGCAATATTTGCACGAGCTGCTGCAGTGGTCTTGGTATCAAGAATTCGGTTAATTGAGGCCTTAACATCTTCGGCATCAAATTCTGAACCGTCATGGAATTTTACGCCCTTGCGTAAATTCAAACGAAGTTCAGTTGAATCCGCATTGAATTTCCAAGTTGATGCCAGGCCTGAACGAATATCAAGTTTTGGTCCAACTTCAACCAATGATCCGTAAGTGAGGCCAAGTGCGCGAACTGTTGAAAAACTTGTCGCGGTGTGTGGATCTAACTTATCGATATCAAGAGCTACGCCAATTGCTAAATCTTTTGAGGCGGCTTGTGCTGGTGCAACGAATGCAACTCCAGCAACCATCGCCGTGCTGATGCTAAATATTGCGAACTTCTTGCTTAACTTCACCTTTTCTCCTTCCAAGGATGAACCCGAGTTGGTTCATGTGGTGAAAAAAACCTTCAGGGATTTCCCCGACCCGTGAAAATTATCGGTATAAGGAGGCCAGGTCAAGCGTAACTGGGTAACGGTTTGGCTACGTTTTTGTTACGAAATGCACAGGCCTAGCCCTCAGTGAGCGCTTGGCGAATTCGATTCTTAGAGGCAGATAGCCGCTCTTTGGCAGAATTCGCATCGATATTTAGCAATAGCATTAATATTGCGACTTTTACTTCATGCCCTGAGTCAGTTAGTGCGGCAGCGGATGCTGCTCTGGTTGCTCCAGTGGCTTTTTCAATGATTCGAATTGCACGATCTTGCAATTTTTCATTACTGATCTGTAGATCAACCATCAAATTTCCAAATGTCTTACCAAGGCGAACCATTGTTACGGTTGAAATCATATTGAGAACTAACTTTTGCGCAGTTCCAGATTTCAATCGAGTAGATCCAGCTAATAACTCAGGGCCAGAGTCAACATCGAGGGCATGAGCACTTCGCTTGCCTGCTTCAGAATTTGGGTTGCAGGTAATTGCAATTGTTAGCGCACCAACAGAATTTGCGTAATCGAGTGCGCCAAGCACATACGGCGTGCGACCACTTGCAGCAATTCCAACTACGCAATCAGTAGCTTTTAGATTTATAGATTTTAAATCTGCAATACCAAGTTCTGGTCGATCTTCAGCGCCTTCAGCAGGTAACCGCAAAGCTGAATCTCCGCCGGCAATAAATGCAACTACTTGATCGGTGCTAACTGAAAAAGTTGGACCACATTCAGCGGCATCAAGTACTCCGAGGCGACCTGAAGTGCCGGCACCTAAATAAACTAACCGACCACCTTGTAGCATGCGATCAACAACTGCATCAATTGCTTTTTCAATGCGTGGCAAAATTGCATTTACTGCTTTAGGAACTTCGGTATCGCTCTCATTCATTGCTTGCAAAAGTTCAGAAATAGACATGACATCAAGCAATTGGAACTTCGCGTCGACTTGTTCAGTGCGCAAAAGCCCTAGCTCTGGTTCATTTGAATCAATTGTCATGATCGCCTCTCTAGTACGCTAAGAATAGGCAGAGTAAAGGACATTAAACAACTACTGTTTCACTAGATTCTTGACCTGACTACTTCAAAGCCATAAGTTTGCTAAGTGATCATCTCTGCAGCCACCGTGCTTATCGGTAAAGAACTGCAGAAAGAGGTATGGCTAGAGATCGAAGATGGCGTAATTCGCTCAATTAATAGTGGCACAACTCCTGAATATGATCTTCACTACGAAGGAATATTGATCCCAGGCTTCGTAGATATTCATTGTCATGGCGGTGGCGGCAAATATTTTGGCGGTCTGACAGATTCGCAAATTGAGCAAGTAATTTCTACCCATCGTGCTGGCGGAACCGTAGCTGGATTAGCCAGTTTGGTCACTGAGCCAATTCCAAATCTAATTGCACAGATCAAGCGTTTGGTTCCATTTGCGCAGCGCGGGGAAATTGCTGGTATCCACTTAGAGGGTCCATATCTTTCACATGCTCGCTGCGGCGCTCATGATCCAAATCTTTTACGCACCCCAACTATTGCTGAAGTTCAAACTCTGCTTGATACGGGTCAAGGCTTTATCAAGATGATTACCATCGCACCTGAACTCGATGGAGCGCTCGAAGTTATTGAACATTTGTCGAAATCTGGTGTGATCGCAGCGATCGGTCATTCACAATCTGATGCTGCAACCGCACTTGCTGCAATTGATCGTGGTGCCAGCGTGGTTACTCATTTCAATAATGCCATGCCAAAAGTCGTTGATGGTCCCGGAACTATGAATTCTGCTGTCCTAAGTGAGTTGCGCGTAAGTCTCGAGTTAATTCTTGACGGCGAACATATAACCACAAGTGTTGTGCGTGAAATTTTTGAAGCTGCGCCAAATCGCATCGTGATGATTACTGATGCCATGTCTGCAGCCGGTTCAACAGATGGCACATACAAAATCGCAAATCTAGAAGTTAGCGTTAAAGATGGCGTTGCTCGATTAGCTTCAAATGGCACTTTAGCCGGCAGTACTTTAACCATGGCTAAAGCCTTTAACCACGCACTAAATGAGATTGGCATCAGTATTACCGAAGCAGTTCATGCGGCATCAACACTGCCAGCGCTGATCTTAGGAAGATCTGACTTAGGCGAAATTGCAGTCGGAAAAAGTGGTGATTTAAACCATTTAGCAAAAAACGGAGAGATCACACCAATAAAATGTTGATTCGCCCAGCAACTAAAGCCGACTTGCCTGCGATCATGCAATTGATTCACGATCTCGCTCTTTACGAGAAAGCACCAGAAGCAGTTGAAACCAATGAAGTCGAGATAGGCGCTGCTCTCTTCGCCGATGAGCCAAAGGTCTTCTGCTCAATTGCTGACCTTGATGGTGAAGTAATCGGAATCGCTATCTGGTTCTTAAACTTCTCTACCTGGCAAGGTAAACATGGCATTTACCTAGAAGATCTCTTTATTAAACCTGAATACCAAGGCAATGGATACGGCTTAGCGATGCTTAAACACTTAGCTGCGATCTGTAACGAGCGCGGTTACGGTCGATTTCAATGGTGGGTGCTCGATTGGAACACGCCAGCAATTGAGTTCTATAAATCCCAAGGCGCAGTTGCCATGGATGAATGGACTGTTTACCGCGTTAGCGGAGAAGCGTTGAAACACCTAGGTAATTAGGCAACTAGCGGAAATTAAACAGTTGGAGTTTGCGCTAAATCTTCTGGTGAATCTGGTGTTATCGCTTTTGGCGAACCAGTGAAAGTAAATTTCGCATCAGCGGCTTCGCCTTCAACATCAACCACAATAATTTCGCCAGCTTTCAATTCGCTAAACAAGATGCGCTCTGAGAGTGAATCTTCGATTTCGCGTTGAATTGTGCGACGCAATGGACGAGCGCCAAGTAATGGGTCATAGCCGCGAGCAGCAAGTAGATCCTTAGCTGCTTGAGTTAGCTCGATACCCATATCTTTGACCTTCAGGCGCTCATCAAGGGAAGCAATCATTAGATCAACGATCTGAATAATTTCATCCTTATGTAGTTGATGGAATACCACGATGTCATCAATACGGTTTAGGAACTCTGGGCGGAAGTGCGACTTAAGTTCATCGCCAACTTTTTGCTTCATGCGCTCGTAATTTGAGAGCTCATCAGATGAGTTCGCAAAACCAATCCCTGCACCTTTAGAAATATCTTTAGTTCCGAGGTTGGTGGTCATAATGATTACGGTGTTCTTGAAATCAACTGCGCGACCTTGTGAGTCAGTTAAACGACCATCTTCAAGAACCTGCAATAACGAGTTAAAGATATCTGGGTGCGCTTTTTCGATTTCATCGAAAAGTACAACTGAGAATGGGCGGCGGCGTACTTTTTCAGTTAGTTGACCGCCTTCGTCATAACCAACATATCCGGGAGGTGCACCAAATAAGCGAGAAGCTGTGTGGCGCTCAGAATATTCAGACATATCTAGTTGAATCAACGCATCGGCATCACCGAATAAGAATGAAGCAAGCGTGCGGGAAAGTTCAGTCTTACCAACTCCAGATGGGCCAGCAAAAATAAACGAACCACCTGGGCGCTTAGGATCTTTAAGACCAGCGCGAGTACGGCGAATTGCTTGTGACAACGCCTTGATCGCTTGATCTTGGCCAATCACGCGCTTGTGTAATTCATCTTCCATGCGCAGCAGGCGAGCGGTTTCTTCTTCAGTTAACTTAAATACCGGAATACCAGTTGCGATAGATAGAACTTGTGCGATGAGTTCTTCATCAACTTCAGTTACCTTATCAAGATCGGTTGCTTTCCAGTTCTTCTCTGCTTCAGATTTCTCAGTAGAAAGCGTCTTCTCAAGATCGCGGAAAGATGCCGCCTTCTCAAAATCTTGGCCGTCAATTGCTGATTCTTTTTCTTTTCGCGCGTTAGCAATTTTGTCATCGAATTCACGAAGTTCAGCAGGTGCGGTCATGCGCTTAATACGCAAACGTGAACCAGCTTCATCAATTAAATCGATTGCCTTATCTGGCAAGAAACGATCTGAAACATAGCGATCAGCCATGTTTGCCGCAGCCGCTAGCGCACCATCGGTAATTGATACTCGGTGGTGAGTTTCGTAGCGATCACGTAGGCCCTTAAGAATTTCAATGGTGTGAGCTACTGATGGTTCTTTAACTTGAATTGGCTGGAAGCGACGTTCTAGAGCTGCATCTTTTTCAAGGTGCTTGCGATATTCATCAAGTGTTGTTGCGCCAATTGTCTGGAGCTCACCACGAGCAAGCATTGGCTTTAAAATGCTAGCTGCATCAATTGCGCCTTCAGCAGCGCCAGCGCCAACTAAGGTATGAATTTCATCGATGAAGAGAATGATGTCGCCACGAGTTTTAATCTCTTTAAGTACTTTCTTCAAGCGCTCTTCGAAATCACCACGGTAGCGAGAACCGGCAACTAGTGCGCCTAGATCAAGTGAATAAAGTTGCTTATCCTTAAGGGTTTCAGGGACATCATTCTTAACAATTGCTTGTGCTAAACCTTCGACAACCGCAGTTTTACCAACGCCTGGTTCACCAATTAATACTGGATTGTTCTTAGTACGACGAGAAAGAACTTGCATAACGCGTTCGATCTCTAATTCACGACCGATGACTGGATCAAGTATTCCTTCGCGGGCAGCTTGAGTTAAGTTGCGACCGAATTGATCTAGTACTAAT
>CANLAY010000053.1 GCA_947488635.1 Candidatus Nanopelagicaceae bacterium | reverse complement strand
GGGACCAACCATGTTCACTCTTTACGAAGTTGGCACCACAAAAGATGTGACTTTAGAAACTGGCGAGATTCGCAAATATATTTCAATCGATGGCGGCATGAGCGATAACGCACGCCCAGCTCTCTATGATGCTGAATATTTTGCAGTGTTAGCCAATCGCAAATCAACTAGTGCAAACAGCAATTCTCGGTTAGTTGGAAAACATTGCGAAACTGGCGACATAGTTATTAGCGAAATTGATTTGCCGGGCGATATCGCTCCAACTGATTTAATCGCAGTTCCGGCAACTGGTGCATATGGCCGTTCGATGGCAAGTAATTACAACCATGTGCCAAAACCACCAGTAATTTCGGTAAAAGATGGCAAAGCCCGCGTAATTGTGCGCCGTGAGACTGAAGCTGATCTTCTAAACCTCGATATTTAACGCGCATCACCCCATCTGTGAAAGAATTGGCCAATGAGCAGCGAACTTAAGACCATCTCAATTGGCATGCTCGGCTGCGGCGTTGTTGGCAGCCAAGTCGCTCGCCTGCTCCAATCTGATCAAGAAGAGCTTTCCAAGCGCTCAGGAGCTGAGCTAGTTTTGAAGAAAATCGGCGTTCGCACAACCAGTGCTCGTGAAGGAATTCCAGCAGCGCTACTAACTACTGATTTGCTCTCTGTTGTAAATGACCCAGAGATAAATATTGTCATTGAAGTTCTGGGCGGCATCGAACCAGCCCGCGAATTAATCTTGGCAGCGATCTCTAACAAGAAATCAGTAATCACTGCCAACAAAGCGCTGTTAGCAACTCATGGTCACGAACTTTTCAATGCCGCTGATGCAGCAGGTGTAGATCTTTATTACGAAGCAGCGGTAGCGGGTGCGATTCCAATTATTCGTTCAATGCGTGAATCACTTGCGGGCGATCAAATCACTCGCGTAATGGGAATTGTTAACGGAACTACAAACTATATTTTGACCAAGATGCATGAAGAAGGTCGCAACTTTGCCGATGTTTTAGCCGAAGCGCAGAAACTCGGGTTTGCCGAAGCAGATCCAACTGCTGATATCGAAGGTCACGACGCGGCTGCGAAAGCAGCGTTATTGGCAAGCTTGGCTTTTCATAGCACTGTGACAATTGATGAAGTTTATTGCGAGGGTATTTCAAATATCAGTGCTGACGACATTGCTGCTGCCAAAGTTATGAACTCAGTAATTAAGTTGTTAGCAATTGCTGAACTAACTGTGAAAGATGAAATTTCAGTTCGAGTGCACCCAGTGATGTTGCCAGTAACTCACCCGCTGGCAAGTGTGCGCGATGCTTTTAATGCCGTGTATGTGGAATCCGAAGCTGCTGGTCAGCTGATGTTCTACGGTCGCGGCGCAGGTGGTGCTCCAACTGCATCTGCCATCTTGGGCGACTTAGTTGCCGTTACTCGTCACCGCGCATATTCCACAGTTGGATATGGTGAAAGCGATTACGCAGATTTAGATATCGCACCACTTGGCGATGTGAAATCACAGTTCTTAATCCGCCTCTGGGTAGCTGATAAATCAGGTGTTTTAGCGGGCATTGCTACTGTTTTTGCCAAGCAAGGCGTATCAATCCAAGGCGTTCGCCAATCCGGCATGGGCCTTGATGCTGAACTAATTGTGGTTACTCACGCAGCGACTGAAGATGATTTAGACGCAACAGTTGAGGCGTTAAAAGCAATGGATATTGTTAAAAATGTTGAGAGTGTAATTCGAGTCGAAGGTGTTGGTGCGTAATGGGTTTATTTGGAAACAAAACAGCTAAATCCTCAGGCGCGCATCAATGGCGCGGAGTCATCGAGGAATATCGTGATCGTTTGCCAGTTTCTGCTAAGACCCCAATTGTTTCGTTGCGCGAAGGTGGCACTCCACTAATTTATGCCTGCTATTTATCTGAACTATTAGGTAACGATGTTTGGATTAAATTCGAAGGCACTAACCCAACTGGTTCCTTTAAAGATCGCGGCATGACAATGGCGATTTCTAAAGCAGCCGAAGATGGTGCTAAAGCGGTAATTTGCGCGTCAACTGGAAATACTTCAGCAAGTGCTGCGGCTTATGCCGTTAAAGCTGGCATGCGACCAGTTGTGTTAATTCCTAATGGCAAAATTGCAATGGGCAAGTTAGCCCAAGCAATTGCCCATGATTCAACAATCTTGCAAGTAAATGGAAACTTCGATGATTGTTTAACTCTGGCTCGCGATTTAGCAACTGATTATCCAGTTGCTCTAGTTAACTCTGTGAATCCTTATCGCATTGAAGGTCAAAAGACTGGTGCCTTTGAAGTTGTAGACCTGCTTGGTGATGCGCCAGATCTGCACGTACTGCCAGTTGGTAATGCCGGAAACATCACTGCTTACTGGAAGGGTTATCGCGAATATAACCAAGATCGCATCTCTTCTAAGTTGCCACAGATGTGGGGATTCCAAGCAGCCGGCTCAGCGCCAATTGTTAAGAATAAAACTATTACTAACCCTGAAACAATTGCCACTGCAATTCGCATTGGAAATCCAGCATCTTGGGCGCAAGCTATCGAAGCGCGCGATTCATCAGGTGGGGTAATTGATTCAGTAACAGATCGCGAAATTCTCGCGGCCTACCGCTTAATTGCAGCGAAAGAAGGCATCTTTGTTGAGCCATCTAGCGCTGCCGGTCTTGCCGGTTTGATCAAATACAAGAAAGCCAAGAAGCTGCCAACTGGTAAAAAGATTGTCATCACTGTTACCGGACATGGATTAAAAGATGTCCAATGGGCACTTGAAGGTGCGGCCAAACCAAAGATTGTTCCAGTTAACGCTAAAGCTGCTGCAAAGGCACTTGGGCTATGAGACTGGGTTTATAAAAAATGGCGAAACCAACTTTCCGCGCAACTCCAAGTCAGATTCAAGTTCCGGCAACAAGTGCCAACTTAGGTCCGGGCTTTGATTGCCTTGGGTTGGCACTGCAAATGCATGATAAATATGTTGCGCGCGTAATTGATGAACCAGGTTTAGATATCGATGTGATCGGCGAGGGGGCGGACAACCTGCCTCGCAATGAAAAGAATTTATTAGTAAAAGCAATGTTTACTGGTTTTGATTACTTAGGTGGTCGACCACGCGGGCTGGCAATACGTGCCAAGAATGTAATTCCACATGGTCGCGGACTCGGTTCATCTGCCAGTGCCATTGTTGGCGGATTAGCTCTTGCTCGCTCACTTGTTTTAGGTGGCGAAGAGAAATTAACTAACGAAGTTATGTTGCAGTTAGCCACAAATCTTGAAGGCCATCCAGATAATGTGGCAGCTGCCATTTATGGTGGCGCAACTGTGGCTTGGCAAGAGAATCAGCATGGCAAATTAGTTGCTCAAGCAATTTCACTCGCAGTTGATCATCGAATTTCAGCAATTGCATTTATTCCAGAGACTGCCGTTTCAACAGCCAAGGCCCGCAGGCTATTGCCAGAAACAATTCCTTATCGCGACGCAGTTAATAACTCAACAAATACAGCGCTCTTAGTTCACGCATTAACTCTGCGCCCAGATTTACTGTTTATTTCAACGCAAGACTTCTTGCATCAGTCATATCGCCAAGAAGCCATGCCAGTCTCATTTGCGCTATTAACTAAGTTCCGCAGCGCAGGTGTTGCTGCCTTTGTCTCAGGAGCGGGCCCAACCGTGCTGGTCCTACATACTGGCGGTGCCACTGAAGTTGCCGAGCTAACTCATGCGGCAGGGGCTAAGTTCCGCGTTGCAGAAGTTGCGATTTCGGCTGCGGGAGTGCTACCGTACTGACATCTTCTTAGGCGATCTGCCTGTAACACCTGAAGGTAATCTAGAAAAATACCACCGGCTTTCGCCTTAAATATCCTAAATATTTCGCGCATAAGCCATAACTGAAAAGATCAAAATGACCGATACACCTGAAGTAACTCCAGTACGTTCAAGTAGTCCTGAGCTATCAGCGATGACCCTTCCGAAACTCAAGGAAGTTGCCACCCAACTGGGAATTGATGGCGCCGCAAAGCTAAAGAAGGATGCCCTCGTAACTGCAATCGCTGATCTACAAGCAGCAAACCGCGAAGCCGCAAAGGCCGAACGCGAAGCCCGTCGCGAAGCCCGTAATGCCAAAAAGCGCGGCAATAAAGATAATTCCAATAACTCAAATAACAATTCAAACGACGAAGATAGCGACGGCGACGATGAGGGCGATGACAATTCATCAAGCACATCGAACGATTCAAACTCGAATTCAAATTCAAACCGGCCAAACCGCGATCGCAATGACCGTGGTCGTCAAGGCCGTAATCGTGATCGTCAAGGACGCGATCGTTCAGACCGCGGTGGCCGCGAAGAGCGCGAGATCGTAATTTCCGAAGACGATGTATTGCTTCCAGTTGGCGGCATTGCTGACATCATGGAAAGTTATGCATTCATTCGTACCGGCGGTTATTTGCCAAGCCCCAACGATGTCTATATTTCACTACAACAAGTACGCCGCTTTGGTTTACGTAAGGGCGATGTTGTAACTGGCGCAGTTCGCCAAGCTCAAGAGGGCGAGCGCCGCGAGAAGTTCAACGCACTTGTTCGCCTAGACACCATTAACGGCGTAACACCTGATGAAGCACGTAATCGCGTTGAGTTCTCAAAGCTAGTTCCGCTTTATCCGCAAGAGCGTTTGCGTCTTGAAACTGAACCAAATGTTTTGACGACTCGCGTGATCGATTTGATTTCACCAATTGGTAAAGGTCAGCGCGGACTAATCGTTTCGCCTCCTAAGGCCGGTAAGACCATGGTCTTGCAAGCAATTGCTAATGCGATCACAACAAATAACCCAGAGTGTCACTTGATGGTGGTTCTAGTTGATGAGCGCCCTGAAGAAGTTACCGATATGCAGCGATCAGTTAAGGGCGAAGTTATTGCTTCGACTTTCGATCGCCCAGCTGATGACCACACAACTGTTGCCGAACTTGCGATCGAGCGCGCCAAGCGTTTAGTAGAACTCGGCCACGATGTAGTTGTGTTGCTCGATTCAATTACTCGTTTGGGTCGCGCCTATAACATCGCAGCTCCTGCCTCAGGTCGAATTCTTTCTGGTGGTGTTGATTCAGCTGCTCTTTATCCACCTAAGAAGTTCTTTGGTGCCGCTCGTAATATTGAAGATGGCGGCTCACTAACAATTCTGGCAACCGCACTTGTTGATACTGGTTCTCGTATGGATGAAGTTATCTTCGAAGAGTTCAAGGGCACCGGAAACATGGAACTTATTCTTGATCGCCGCATGGCTGATAAGCGTATTTTCCCAGCGGTTAACGTCGTGGCCTCTGGTACTCGTAAAGAAGAAATTCTGATGGGTTCTGAAGAACTAAACATTGTCTGGAAACTTCGTCGCGTTCTGCACGCTCTTGAACCACAAGCAGCACTTGAGCTATTGCTTGAAAAGATGAAGGGCACTAAGTCCAACGTGGAATTCTTGATGCAGATCCAGAAGACCACAGCTGGGCCTGACAACTAAAGCTGCGCTGTTTACCGCGTGAAATCAGCCCGATTTCTCGATATCTAGCCCCCCGCGTTACCCTTACTCCCTATTAACCGCTGGTTCTGGTTCACGTGGCAACACGACCCAGGCCATTAAAAATGAGGTATGAAATGAAGCCAGAGATCCACCCAGAATATAAAGAGACCCAAGTAACTTGTGGTTGCGGCGAGAAGTTTGTTACTCGCTCAACAGTTGCCAGCGGTTCAATCTATGTGGAAGTTTGTTCAGTTTGCCACCCGTTCTACACCGGCAAGCAGCGCATTCTCGACACTGGTGGTCGTGTTGCTAAGTTTGAAGAGCGTTTCGGTAAGAAGAAGTAGCTTTCTAAATAGACCGCATCGCAACCTGTCATGGGTTGCGGAGCGGTCTTTTTATTTTCTTTTCCAAACCTAGAATTTAACTAGCTAAAGCAGAAAGGCAGATAACCAAATGGCTAATGATCGTTTCGCATCCGCCGATGAATTAGTAAAAGAGTATGCCGAGCTTGAAGCAAAGATGGCTGATCCAACTATTCACGAAGATGCCAATAACGCTCGCAAACTTGGACGTCGCTATGCCCAATTAGGTCCAGTTGTTTCGGGCTATCGGGTATGGCGCGCAGCCGAAGATGATCTTGCAGCTGGTCGCGAGATGGCAGCAGACGATGCTGATTTTGCTGCCGAAATTCCAGCTCTTGAAGAAGCTGCCCTTATTGCAGGTGACAAGCTAGAGGAATTGTTATTGCCGCGAGATCCCAATGATGATCGTGACGTTATTTTAGAAGTTAAAGCTGGCGCCGGCGGCGATGAGTCTGCTCTATTCGCTGGTGACTTATTGCGTATGTATATGCGTTACGCCGAAAAACGTAATTGGAAAGTTGAAATTATTGATGCCACTGAAAGTGAAATGGGTGGCTACAAAGATATTTCAGTAGGCGTTAAATCAAAGGGCACTGCAGCCCCTGGTGAATCACCATATGCGCGCTTGAAATTTGAAGGTGGTGTGCACCGTGTGCAGCGTGTGCCAGAAACTGAATCTCAGGGCCGAATTCACACTTCTGCAGCAGGCGTACTGATCTTGCCCGAGGCTGAAGAAATCGATGTTGAATTAAACATG
>CANLAY010000052.1 GCA_947488635.1 Candidatus Nanopelagicaceae bacterium | reverse complement strand
GGTTTTTCCATTAGATTACTCATCTCAAGGCAGATCGAAGGAGAGTGATGTGAGCGCTGAATCAAAGAAGCATCTCAGTCAATCTGCTCGTCGCAACATCGTGACAGCCCTGCTCAATCTCGAAGGTGCTGTCGTATTAGCCCTAGGTGTCTTTGTTTTATATCTCGATTTAACTCGTGAAGATGTTTCTGTGGCAGGCTCTGTTGAAATCTTGCCGCTAATTGGTGTACTTCTCTTCTCGCTTCTAGGCGGACTTGGCCTACTTGCATCTGCCTACTCATTTAAAAAGAAGCATCGTTTTGGTCGCGCTCCGGCAGTTCTGGCGAATTTGATCGCCCTCGGTGTAGCGAAATATCAATTTGAAGGTGGCCTCTGGTTTGTTGCCCTACCGCTAGTTATTGTTGCGGCGATGACTCTTTATTGCGCAGTGACAATTATTCCGGAAGGTAAGTAATGGTCAGCATTGCAGTTGTTGGCAGCACCAATATCGACATGGTTGCCTACTCCGATCAAATTCCAGAACGTGGTGAAACTGTTACTGGCAAAGACTTTGCAATTGGTTTTGGTGGCAAAGGTGCAAACCAAGCTGTTATGGCGGCCCGTTTAGGTATTGAGACTTATTTGGTCGGCGCCGTTGGTGATGATGTATTTGGTCAATCTGCAATTAAGAATTTTGTTGATCAAGGTGTAAACACGCAATTTCTTGCAACCGTGCCGGGCTCTAGTGGTGTCGCGCCTATCTGGGTTGATGGAGGTGGCGATAATCGCATCATCGTGATTCCAGGTGCTAATGCCAAAGTAACTGTTGCCCAAGTTGAAAATGCAATTAACTCCATTAAAGATTTAAAAGTAGTTATCGGGCAGTTCGAAATTCCAGTTGAGGTTACAACTGCTGCATTTGCAGCTGCTCGCAAATTAGGAATCACAACTATTCTAAATCCAGCGCCGTATCGAGATATTCCGGCTGACCTATTGGCCGTGACAGATTGGTTGATTCCAAACAATCATGAATTCCAAGATTTACACCCAGAACATTTAGAGCCAATTTCAGATGGCGTAATTGCTGATTTCGCGGCTGCCCAGAAAATAAATTTAGTTGTCACGCTGGGCGAAGATGGCGTAGTAATCGCCGATGGCGCAATTACCAAGGTTGCAGCGCAAAAAGTTAAACCTGTTGACACAACTGGTGCTGGCGATTGTTTTGTGGGCTCCTTTGCTTTTGGCTTAGCCATGCAAATGTCAGCAGTTAAGGCTGCCGCCCTGGGCTGCCAAACCGCGGGGTTGAGTGTTACCCGACTTGGGGCACAGAGCTCTTACCCGAGCGCTTCGGAAGTTGCTGACTTTCTTTCGGCTTAGCCGATCGCAGCTAAATGTGCCCCATATCGCTTAAATCACGCTGCTGTCTTTAACTAGACGAATTTAGTCATGGGGGTACACCTCGGTAGACTTCATAGGTAGATCGCTACTAACAAGGGGAGAAAGCCAGTGTCGGCTTCCGATTCAAATATCGATTTTGGTGCTAACGATTGGTTAGTCGAGGAAATGCAAGAGCGATACCTTGCAGATCCCACTTCAGTTGATCAAGCTTGGATTGAGTACTTCACAAAGAACGGCGTTGCAGGCACAAGCAATGCAGCTGCTCCTAAAGCCGGCGTTCCACCAATTCCCAAAGCGATTCAAGCACAAGCCGCAGCTCCTGTTGCTGCACCAGTTGCAACACCAGCGCCTGTTGCGCCAATTCAAACTCAACAAGCTTTAGTAACTGCGCCAGTTGTAACAACTGCTCCGACACCAGCAGATCCGATTGCCAAGCCAGTGCCGGTTTTAGTAACTCCAGCAGCCTCATCATTGACTCCGATTCGCGGAGTTAGTGCACGAGTTGTTCAAAGTATGGAAGCTTCACTTAGCGTTCCAACTGCAACTAGCGTTCGCGCAATTCCAGCAAAATTAATGATTGATAACCGCATCGTGATTAACAATCACTTGAAGCGTACTCGTGGTGGAAAAGTTTCCTTCACTCACTTAATTGGCTATGCGATGATTAAAGCAATGCGCGCAATGCCAGAGATGAATGTTTTTTATGGCGAGATCGAGGGCAAACCAGCAATCGGTCAACCAGAACATATAAACATTGGTATCGCAATTGATTTAGCTAAGCCAGATGGTTCGCGTCAATTATTGGTTCCTTCAATTAAGGGTTGCGAAGATTTAGATTTTGCACAATTTGTAAGCGCTTATGAAGAAGTTATTCGCAAAGCTCGCGGTGGCACACTTACTGTTGAAGATTACGCAGGCACTACAGCCTCCCTTACAAACCCAGGCACTCTTGGCACTGTTCACTCAGTCCCACGCTTAGTTCAAGGCCAAGGCTTAATTATTGGCGTTGGAGCTATGAATTACCCAGCTGAATTCCAGGGCGCATCTGATGAAACCTTGGCCCGTATGGCTGTTAGCAAGGTAATTACCTTAACTAGCACTTACGACCACCGAGTTATTCAAGGTGCTCAATCTGGTGATTTCCTACGCCGAATTCATGAATTAATTCTTGGTGCAGATAGTTTCTACGAAGATATTTTTGCCGCGCTTCGAATTCCTTATGTGCCAATTCATTGGGCAACCGATCTTGATTTCACTCGCGATGACCATATTTCAAAGACTGCTCGCGTACAACAATTAATTCAGGCATATCGCACTAATGGTCATTTGATGTCTGATACCGATCCACTGGAATACAAGCAGCGCTCTCATCCAGATCTAGAAGTTGAAACACATGGCCTAACTCTTTGGGATCTAGATCGCGAATTCGCAACTGGTGGTTTTGGTGGCAAAGCATTTATGCCACTTCGCAACATTCTGGGAATTCTGCGTGATTCCTACTGCCGTTCAATCGGCCTCGAATATATGTTTATCGAAAATCCAGCCGAACGTAAGTGGATGCAAGAACATATTGAAGTTGGTACTCCAAAAGTTGCTCGCGAAGAGCAGCTACGTATTTTGCGCACACTAAATAGCGCCGAAGCTTTTGAATCATTTTTGCAAACAAAGTTCGTAGGCCAGAAGCGATTCTCTCTCGAAGGTGGTGAATCTGTTATTCCACTTCTTGATGCGGTAATTTCAGCAGCAGCTGAAGCAAAGCTTGATGAAGTATGTATCGGTATGCCACACCGTGGTCGCTTAAATGTGCTAGCAAACATTGCTGGTAAATCACACGGTCAAATCTTCCAGGAGTTCGAAGGCCACTACCAAGAGAACCAAGTTCAAGGTTCGGGCGATGTTAAGTACCACTTAGGTACCGAAGGCATATTTACTGCCGAATCGGGTGCCACCACAAAGATTTATTTGGCTGCTAATCCTTCTCACTTAGAGGCGGTAAACCCAGTGCTAGAAGGCATTGTGAGAGCTAAGCAGGATAAGTTAAATATCAAGAATATTTTCTCAGTACTGCCAATCTTGATGCACGGTGATGCGGCATTTGCTGGGCAGGGTGTAGTTGCTGAAACTCTGCAGATGTCACAACTTCGTGGATATCGCACCGGCGGAACCGTACATATCGTGGTTAACAACCAAGTTGGTTTTACCACTTCACCTCATGGTTCTCGCTCTTCAACTTACTCAACTGATTTTGCCAAGATTATTCAAGCGCCGGTATTCCACGTAAATGGTGATGATCCAGAAGCATGTGTTCGGGTCGCATATTTAGCTTTCCAATATCGCCAAGAATTTAATAAAGATGTGGTCATCGATATGGTTTGTTACCGACGTCGTGGACACAATGAAGGCGATGAGCCAAGTTTCACTCAGCCACTTATGTATAAGCTAATTGATGCTAAGCGCACAACTCGTACTTTGTACACAGAAAGTTTGATTGGTCGTGGCGACATCACACAGGTCGAAGCCGAAGCAGTTGCGAAGGATTTCCAAGATCAACTAGAGGCAGTATTTGCTTCAGTTCATAATCATGAAGCTGAACAACCAGCCCACCGACAGATTCCACAAGTGCCAGCACCTACAACTGTTGACACATCAATAACTGAAGCAGTTGCTCGCCAGATTGCAGCTACCCAAGTTGCAGTTCCAGAAGGTTTCACAATTCATCCGAAGTTAGTTCCGCAACTAACTAAGCGCGTTGAAATGTTAAACGATGGCACTATCGACTGGTCAATGGGTGAAACTCTTGCCTTTGGTTCATTACTGCTTGAAGGCCGACCAATTCGCTTAGCTGGTCAAGATTCACGTCGTGGTACTTTCTCAAATCGTCACGCGGTCATCGTTGATAAAGAAAATGCCAGCGAGTGGACACCATTACGTGGCCTGATTCAAGATGAAAATCAATTCTTCGTGATCGATTCATTGCTCTCGGAATACGCTGCAATGGGCTTCGAATATGGCTATTCAGTGGTCCGCGAAGATGCGCTAGTTCTATGGGAAGGCCAGTTCGGCGATTTCAGCAATGGCGCTCAAACAATTATCGATGAGTTTATCTCCTCTGCTTTGCAAAAGTGGGGCGAGCGTTCCTCCGTTGTTCTGCTTCTGCCTCATGGCTACGAAGGCCAAGGACCAGATCACTCATCAGGTCGTATTGAACGCTACCTATTGCTCTGTGCTGAAAATAATATGACGGTTGCACAACCTTCAACACCTGCTTCTTACTTCCACTTATTGCGTTGGCATGCAGCTAACCCTGCTCGTCGCCCAATGGTGGTCTTTACACCTAAGTCAATGTTGCGACTAAAGGCTGCAGCTTCATCGCTAAGTGATTTCACATCTGGAACTTTCCGCCCAGTTATTGGTGATGACAAAGTAGCCAACGCTTCACGTGTGATTTTCTGTACCGGCAAGATCTATCACGATCTAATTGCAGAACGCGAAAAGAATGGCGAAAATTCAACTGCTATCGTTCGAGTTGAACAGTTATATCCATTGCCAGCAGCCGAGATGGCAGCCGAAGCAGCTAAACATCCAAACGCTTCTCTTCTTTGGGTTCAAGACGAACCAGTTAATCAAGGCGCTTGGTCACATATCGCACTTGGTACTTCTGAACACTTCGGTGGTACTGGCTTTGGTGGTCGCACACTTCGTCGAGTTTCTCGATTGGCAAGTGCTTCACCTGCAACTGGAAATCATCATTGGCATGAAGAAGAAGCTAAAGCACTAATGACTGAAGCGTTTACTCGCTAATTACTTACGGCCGCGTTTGCTATTTGCTTTCTTGAAACGAAATATCACGCGTGCTCGTAGTTCGCTTTCGCTGATCCAACCCCACTGACGTGAATCTGTGCTGGCCTCATTGTCGCCTTCAACCCAAACTTTGCCGGCATTTTCTCCGCTACCTATTTCAATCAGTCGTTTAATGACAAATACCCCTGGCCGATCAGCACGCTCAATTACATAGACTTTAAGCGCCTTTAACTTAGGCACCGCAGGCTCATTAGCCCAGGAAACCACCAGCCAATCGCCTTCCACCAGCGTGGGCGACATGGAATCTCCAGCAACGGCGACTGTGCGCCAAGCGGACGAGCCAAATTTGCCCATAGGCGGTAGTGTCACACTTAGGAATCAAAAAACCAAACGTTTATTGCTCGAAAGGGAACTTCAAATGATTTCATTTCTAAAGCCAAGCACCACTGTTTACGCGCACTGCGACCTGCCTTGTGGCGTTTACGATCCAGCTCAAGCAAAAATCGAAGCGCTTTCAGTAAAGGCTTGCATGGAAAAGTATGCAGCCAACACAGATGCTGATTTCCGTTCTCGCTCAGTTGCAATCAAAGAAGAGCGTTCACATCAAGTTAAAGAACACCTATGGGTTCTCTGGACAGATTATTTCAAGCCAAATCACTTTGAGGCATACCCACAACTTCACACTCTCTTTAACGATGCGACTAAGTTAGCTGGAGCTGCCGGCACTAAGGGCACCCAAGATGTTGCAGTTGCCGATAAGTTAATTGGCAAGATTGATGAAATTGCAGCGATCTTCTGGGAAACCAAGAAGTAAATTAATTAACTCGTGGCGCGCTAGTTAGCGTTTGAGCCGCAGTACGGGCGAGGAAAGATACTCGCTCGACTGCGGTTCTTTTCATTTGGCCATGTGCAATGTGTCGTTCACCATCATAAATATCGCATTCGAAAGTTAGTTCTTTTCCGATTACTTCTATACACCTAGCCATTCCACGAATTTCAGTTCCAATTGATACACCAGCTATAACTTCAATTGAACTACCGCTTAAAATGGTGGTTTCGCTGCCCTCGAAATATTCGGCGATTGCTGTAACGCACGCGCTTTCCATTACATTTAATAAATGCGAGCCAGCAGCAATCGGTAGCTCACCGATTCCAAGGGCCACAGCAGTATCACCAGGGCGAATCACCATGGTCGCCAATCCAACAGCGCCTAAGTATTCGCTCTCGATATTCATAATTAATTACTCGCCATCACTTGCGTAGGCAAGGGAAACTCGCTCGAAGCACTTTGCGCATTCGGCTGGGTTCGCTTTAACCAACTCAGTAGATGTCATCACCATAAGGCTATCTGGCAACCACGGGATTTTGCATTTTTTACGTCGTTGCCGAACTGGAAATTAAAAGAGAGTTTCGGGCTCACCAAGTTCGATTTCCTTAATCAATTCTGAGTTATTTACTGCAACCGTATTAACCGCACTAGAAACCGGAACTGGTGCCAACCCTGCAGCCGGTTCCTCATGTTGCATTAGGCCTTGCAATACAGC
>CANLAY010000051.1 GCA_947488635.1 Candidatus Nanopelagicaceae bacterium | reverse complement strand
CGGCCTAAACCAGATTGCTTCACGCCACCGAAAGGTGCGGCAGGGTCTGAGATAACACCCTTGTTGATCGCAACCATTCCAGATTCCATTGCCTCTGCTGTGCGAAGTGCACGGGCTAGGTCACTTGAGAACACGTAACTGATTAGTCCGAATTCGGTGTCATTGGCCAGCGCAATTCCCTCGGCATCGGTATCGAAGATAACCACTGGGGCCACGGGGCCAAAGATTTCGTGCTTCAAAATTGGGTTGTCTTTAGCCACTGAGAGCACTGTTGCTGGGTAGAAAGCGCCTACGCCATCGGGGGTTTTGCCACCGGTTTCGACCTTGGCACCAGCTGCGATTGATTGATCAACTAGCTCAGCAATCTTGTTGCGCTCTTTGACTGAAACACTGGCACCTAGCGTTGTTGTCGCATCGGTACCGCGACCAACAACGAAGGCAGACATTGATTGAGTTAGCTCTGCAATGAATTTTTCGGCAATTGGTCGCTGCACATAAATACGATTTGCTGATGTACAAGCAGCGCCACCGTTGCGCATCTTCGCCAATAACAATTGTGGAATCGTGACTGCCAGGTCGGCATCATCATGCACGATAACTTGGGCGTTTCCACCAAGTTCCATTGAACAACGAATAACTCGGTCGGCTGCTTCTTTAAGAAGAACACGACCAACTTCAGTTGAACCAGTAAAAGATAAGTTCTTAACCCGTGGGTCGTGCAGCATTTTAGAAATTGCTGGACCAGTTTTTTCTGGAATCACTAAATTTAAAACACCTTTAGGCAATCCAGCTCGTTCTAAAATATCAACGATGTGGATTGCAGTTAGTGGCGTTTCAGTTGCTGGTTTTAAAATCATGGTGCAACCAGCAGCGATAGCAGGACCAATCTTGCGAGTTGCCATTCCGGCTGGAAAATTCCAAGGGGTAATTAAAATTGATAAACCAATTGGTTGATGTGTAACTAAAATTCGCTTGTCGCCACTTGGTGACATTCTGAAATCACCTGGTGTGCGTACTGTTTCTTCAGCAAACCAACGGAAAAATTCGGCGGCGTATGCAGCTTCACCGCGTGCATCTGGCATTGCCTTGCCATTTTCGCGGGAAATTAACGTTGCGATCTCTTCAATTTCAGCGGTCATGATTTCAAATGCTTTGCGCAGAATTTCAGAACGGAATCGTGGCGCAGTCGCCGCCCACTCAACGGCTACGGCATCGGCAGCAGCAATCGCGGCCTCACATTGCGCATCATCGGCGATCGCAACTTGGGCAATTACTGAACCATCGCTGGGGTCAGTCACGGCAACCGTGCTTGCACCCGGCACCCACTGGCCATTTATATAGAGTTGTGTGCGCATAAGGAGAGCATAACAATCTAAGATAGAGCCTCTAACAAGGAGTAAAAGTGCCTAAGTCTTGGACTGATGGAGCCCCAGCCCCGGTTGCGCTTCAGGATCACGCGCATCTGCGTGACCCGCTTACCTACAAGATCAAGAAGTGGTTTTTAGGCGGTGCGCTAAACCGTCACTCACTCGACCATCAGCGCTTGAAGAAGCGTTACGCGCTCGGCATTTTATCTTCGGACTGTATTTCATCTTCAGCTTATGGTTCTGAACAGATCCTGATTGCGTTGCTACCAGCTTTTGGTTTAGCCGCTTTCACAATTTTGATGCCAATGACTGGCGTTGTATTAGCTATTTTAGTTTTGATCACGCTTTCTTACCGAAATGTAATTCAGGTTTACACCAAAACTGGTGGCGCCTACGTTGTTTCACGCGACAACTTCGGCCCTGTTGTTGCTCAAGTTGCCGCTGTTGCACTAATGCTCGATTACATCGTGACTTTGGCTATTCAAAGTGCCGCTGGAGTTGCTGCAATCATTTCGACATTTCCAGAACTAGAGCCTTGGAAGATGCATATGATTTTTGCAATCATTGCGCTGCTAACTTTTGGAAATCTGCGTGGCGTTAAAGAAGCTGGTAAAGCTTTTGCGTTGCCAACTTATTTATTTTTGGGTGCAATGTTGATTGTGTTTACCTGTGGCCTATACCGATATTTCACCGGCACGTTGCCAATGCTAGAAACCGATCTGCCTGGCGCAGTTGAAGTTGGTCAACCAAGTAGCCTTCTGACAGGTGCTGCGATATTTATCTTGCTTCGTGCATTTGCCAATGGTGGATCTTCTCTTACTGGGCTAGAGGCAATCTCTGACGGTGTTGCGCTATTTAAAGCACCTGAAGCCGATAATGCGAAACGCACTTTGGTAATTATGAGTTCGCTGCTCGGAATTTTGGTTCTAGGTGTTTCCTGGTTTGCTCATCAAATTCATGCCATGCCATATGAGTCCGGTACACCAACTGTTATTTCACAAATTGCTAAAGCTGCAGTTGGCACTGGAGTTTTTGGTCAGGGTATGTTTATTTTGGTTCAGCTGGCAACGATGCTTATTCTTTTCGCAGGCGCCAATACGACTTACAGCGCGTTCCCATTGCTCTGTAACTTTGTGGCCTCCGACGGTTATCTGCCTCGCCAATTAAGCAAGCGCGGGCACCGATTAGCGTTTTCTAACGGAATCTTGCTGCTTGCAGGTGGCGGATTGCTACTCGCATTCATGACCGCCGGTTCAGTAGAGCACTTAGTGGCTTTCTATGCCCTCGGCGTATTCACTGGATTCATGCTGGCTGGTTTCGGAATGGCTAAGCATGCTCACACCCACAAGGGTGATGGCTGGAAAGTAAAATTTGTAATTAACGGCTTGGCTGGTTCGGTCTCCCTAGTAATCGTGCTTATTTTCTCGGTTGTTAAATTTACCCAAGGGGCCTGGATAGTTTTGGTTCTTGCACCTATTGCGGTCATGTCATTCTTACGATTGCGTCGTCAATACACCGCAGAACAGCTAGCACTAACTGTTAAGAGTGAACAACAGCGCGCAACTTCAATTACTCGCCACGACGTTACAGTTTTGGTTGATTCTGTAGACCTCGCAACAATTAGCGTTGTTCGATACGCCCGCACTTTGAATGCTCGAAAGATTTCAGCTGTCCACTTCGTTATCGATGATCGTCGTGCTGCCGATATCCAAGCAGCTTGGGCCGCGTCCGACGCGGTCGATGACGTGGAACTTGAATTAATTGATTGCCCTGATCGTCGCTTGCCTAACGCGGCGCTTGATTACGCAATTCGTATGACTGAACAAGCAGACGTTGAATTAACTTTGCTTTTGCCTCGTCGATCATACTCTGGCGTACTTGGTCGATTACTACATGATCAAACTGCCGAAGACATTGCTGCTCCTATTTCTCAATTATCGCGAGTAGTTGCCACGATTATGCCATTTGATGTTTCAAAAATGATTTCTGGTAAATCAATCACCGTTGAAAATCGCAAACAAGATTCACGCGTCGCACCTAAACCAGTTGCGGTAAAAGCTGAAGTAAAATCAGTAGTTGCACAATCATCTGAACCGGTTAGCCATTACGCAGAAAACATGACACCGATCGGAAACATTACTTGGCGCAAACGAGCACATATTCAAGGTCGTGTTACCTCTATTCGCACCGCACCAAGTGGTTCAGCACCAGTAATTAATGTGGAAGTTTGGGATGAAACCGGTGGTGTAACGCTGCAATTCTTGGGCCGTCGCGAAATCCGTGGCCTAGATATTGGATCCGAATTACGCGCCGAAGGAATGGTCGCTGAAAACGAAGGCAAAATGACTATTTTGAATCCTTCATACGAACTACTTAAGTAGCGCTCACTTTAAAGATATGGCGGTGGCGGTGGGATTTGAACCCACGGTTGAGTTTCCCCAACACACGCTTTCGAGGCGTGCTCTTTTGGCCGCTCAGACACGCCACCGTGAGTGAGGATACCTCAAATTATTGCTGGCGGAAAAAGTTAGTTAGCAGTTCAGCGCATTCTGCTTCGAGTACTCCGCCTACAACTTCCATTTTATGAATAGCGCGTGGGTCTCGCAGAACATCCCAGACTGAGCCAACCGCGCCAGCTTTTTCATCCCAAGCACCAAATATCAAAGTATCGATTCGCGATTGCGCAATTGCTCCGGCACACATTGCACAAGGTTCGAGTGTGACAACTAATTTGCAGCCATCTAATCGCCAAGTACCTAACTTTTGTGCCGCGCGACGAATTGCCACGATCTCGGCATGCGCTGTTGGGTCTTGATGTGCTTCGCGTTCGTTATAACCAGTTGAAATTATATTATTTTCAGAGTCAACAATTAGCGCACCAACTGGTACGTCATCTGTTTTTAGAGCGCTTTGAGCAATTGCAATTGCCGAACGCATTAGATCTTGATGAATCAAAGTTCTAGTAGCTCAGCAAACTGACTGCCAAAACCTAAACGCTTGGCAATAGCTTCTAGCTGTTCATCTGGAAAAAGTTCGCCATCATCACAGAGGGCAAGTAGCTCCATATGTGGCATTCCAAGATCGGCAAAAATATCTTTGTGGCCGGCTGGTAGCGGTTCATCTTCATCAGTTGGTTGATCAAGATCTGCAATTTCCAGAAATTCTTCGGCAACTTCATAATCAAGTGCGCAAGAGATATCACTTAAGAACATGTAGATATGTGTTCCGAGCACTCGGATCAAAATGAAAAACTCTTCATCGATTGAAATTAGCGCAACTGCACCACCATTTGTTTGTTGTGACTTAAGGCGGTCAATAATTGCGGGTAGATCTTGGGCATCAGGCAGATTGGCTAGCGTCCATCGGCCGTCTTCATGCCAGGCTTCAATGGCGATATCGACTTCGTTAATGAGTTCAGTCACTTTCCCACCCCTCACCGCTTCGCCACGAAGGAACCTCCCGAGAGTTCCAATGCGGACATAGTGGCACTTATTTATGCGGAAAGAAACCCCTGTATGGTTTGCGTTATGAAAGTTCACGTAGCAAATCACCCACTAATTTCGCATAAATTAACGATTCTGCGTGATCAGGAAACTGATTCACCAACTTTTAGACACTTAGTCGAAGAACTTGTGACACTGCTGGCCTACGAAGCCACCCGAGATGTTCGTACACAACAAGTTGAAATTACAACACCAGTCACAAAAACCACCGGCATCAAAATGGCATCCCCAGCTCCAGTTGTAGTTCCAATTCTGCGCGCCGGACTCGGAATGTTAGAAGGCATGGTCAAGTTGCTGCCAACGGCACAAGTTGGATTCCTTGGAATGGTGCGAGATGAAAAAACTTTACAAGCAAGCACATATGCCAACCGTTTGCCAGAAGATCTAACTGGTCGCCAAGTTTTCGTACTTGATCCAATGTTAGCAACTGGCGGAACTTTGGTTGCAGCCTTTAATTATTTAATCGAACGCGGTGCATCAGATATCACTGCAGTTTGTATCTTGGCTGCACCCGAAGGAATTCAAATTGTTGAAGATGCATTTAAAGATGCCAAGATTGATATTAAGTTAGTAACTGGCGCACTTGATGAAAAACTTAACGAACATGGTTACATCGTTCCTGGTCTAGGCGATGCTGGTGATCGTTTGTACGGTGTTGTCTAAATGGCCAGCACAAGTCCTGGTTATGGCATCACAATTCGGGTTGAAGGACATCCTGATTCACAACCGGTAGCTGCAATTACTGCTGTAATCAGTAGTGCAGGTGCAACGATTACCGCACTCGATGTGGTTGAGTCTCTTCTAGAGCGAGTTGTAATTGATATTACTTGCGATGCAGTTGATCAAGAACATGCCGATGTAATTACTAGCTCGATTTCGAGGCACCCAGATTTAACAGTTCGTAAAGTTTCAGATCGCACCTTCTTATTACACCTAGGTGGCAAAATTGAAATTCAATCAAAAGTGCCGCTTAAGACGCGCGATGATCTTTCTCGTGCCTATACCCCTGGCGTAGCGCGTATTTGCCAAGCAATTGTTGATGATCCAGCCGATGCTCGCCGCTTAACTATTAAGCGAAATACCGTCGCTGTTGTAACCGATGGTTCAGCCGTTTTGGGCCTAGGCAATATTGGCCCAGCTGCAGCGTTGCCTGTCATGGAAGGTAAAGCTGCGCTTTTTAAGCGCTTTGCCGACGTCGATGCTTGGCCAGTTTGTTTAGACACTCAAGATGTTGATGAAATCGTGCGCACTGTTCAATTAATTGCGCCGGTATATGGTGGCATTAACCTAGAAGATATTTCAGCTCCACGTTGTTTCGAAGTTGAAGCTCGACTACGTGAACTCCTAGATATCCCGGTATTCCATGATGATCAGCACGGAACTGCAATTGTGGTTCTAGCTGCGCTTCGCAATTCTTTAAAATTAGTTAAGAAAGATCTATCCCAAGTAAAGATCATCATGAGTGGTGCAGGTGCTGCTGGTACCGCAATCGCTCGTTTGCTAACTAAGAGCGGTGCTACAAACATTATTGCTTTTGATAAAGATGGTGTTATCTGTAAAGAAACCAAAGCTGATCATGACCCAATGCGTCAATGGTTTATTGACAATTGCAACCCAAGTAACTTCAATGGCAACATTCATGATGCGATGAGTGGTGCTGATGTGTTTATCGGAGTTAGCGCACCAAACGTTTTAGTCGAAGCAGATATTGCTGCAATGGCAACCGGCTCAATTGTGTTTGCGCTCGCTAATCCAGATCCGGAGATTGACCCAGTAATTGCACGTAAATATGCCGCAGTTGTTGCTACTGGTCGCAGTGACCAGCCAAATCAAATAAATAACGTTTTAGCCTTCCCTGGAATTTTCCGTGGGCTACTCGATGCAAATGCACATAAGATCACTGACACGTTGCTGATCGCAGCAGCTGAAGCGATTGCTGATTGTGTGAGCGCAT
>CANLAY010000050.1 GCA_947488635.1 Candidatus Nanopelagicaceae bacterium | reverse complement strand
TTAATCGGTAGAGCGCGGGCTAGTTGACCAAATATGTGCCTGAAGTGTTTGTCCTTCGGCAGCCATGTCATACGCATAGAAAAGTTCGCCTTCAACTAATCCGTAAAGGCGAACGCCAGCAGTAACAATTTTTGCAGAAGGTGCGGAATAACCTTGATCCATAGCTAATTGAATCTTTGGGCCATCGAAATGCCCAAGCCAGCCTTCAGTTATTCCGGTGTTATGTGAAATTACAACTTCGAGCACATTTTTTGGCTTAATCCGCCAGAAGCCTGCCTCACTTGCACCAGGGCGAATAATCTCGCCATCATCATCGACAATCCATGAGCGTGAGAAATAATTTAGAAATGGACGACCATCATGATTAAAAACTGTTTCCGAGATAAATTGGAAAGGTTTAATCGTTGGATATTCGCCATGACCTTTACCGCGCCAAGTTCCAACTAGCCAAGCTAGCGGATTTAAATCAGGGTGAAGACCTTCTGGAATCGTAAATACCATTATCTGCCAGTCCGCTTTCTGCTATCTCGGTAGCGAGCGCTTTCGGGATCTCTGCGACTAGTAAATGCAAAGAACAATAATCCGGCGCCAATAAGTAAGGAAATCAGGCCAAGGAGAATTGAGGTTAAGAGCTCCATGGCTGTAAGTCTATCGGTTACTTACATCTTTCTTACGGCCCACATGATCGCGAGCCCTGCTATCAAGGTAATTAATAACTGACCTAGCAATTCCATTTACTAATTACCTGCAGCTATCGCTTCTTGTGCGGCCGGAATCCCACCAACTGAGAGCGTCGCGTCTAGTGGGGTGTTGCGCTTAACGACAGCGAGTGCAATCGGACCTAACTCATGATGTCTTGCAACAGTGCCTAAATAACCAACGACTACCCCATCGTTTTCTACTGGGGTGCCAACTTTAGGAAAGTTAACTTCGGTGCCATCAAGGTGCAACATAACTAAGCGACGTGGTGGATTTCCTAAATTATTTATTTTTGCCACAGTTTCTTGGCCGCGGTAACAACCCTTATTTAGGTGTACCGCGCTGTTTAAAAGTCCGAGTTCGTTTGGAATAGATTTGTGATCAGTTTCAAAACCGATTCGAGGCAGTCCAGCAGCGACTCGCATGGCATCAAGTGCCCAAGTACCCACTTGAGTTGCAACCGAATTAAAAGTTTCAACCATATTCGCTAATTCGGCGCGTGGCACAAGTGCATATGGCCCAGCAATTTCATCCATCTTGCCTGGGGCGCGCAATACTGCAAATTCAGCCGTCGCATCGTGGATTTCTACTTGGGCGCGAAATTTCATTTTTCCTAAATGTGAAATCAACTCAGCACTTCGACCCGGATTAACTACCAGCCAAGTGGTGTCACCATCATCAACTAAAAAGAATTGATGCTCGATGTGGCCTTTCGGATCTAAAATCAAAGCGTGCTGCCATTGACCAGCTAATAAATTTTCATGATCTTGGGTAGTTAAAAGATGTAGCCAAGTTAAACGTTCTGGCCCAGATAGTGCGATAACTTCATAGTGTGATAAATCTGCCCAAGCAGTGCCAGCTTCGAGTGCTCGTTGTTCTTTTACTGGATCCCCGAAATGCCATACAGCGCCTTTATCGGGACCGTCCTCAACGAGTACGGCGCTCATTACTTACTTTCGGCGGCAAAACATGCAGAACATGTGCCGTATACGGCAAAGTGTGTGACATCTGTTTTAAAACCATAATCATCGGCCAGCGCATTTACAAAATTAGCGGCAACATCAATTGGTGCATCGCCAACTGAACCACAAACTCCACAAACTAAATGTAGGTGGGTTAGCTCTTCGGCCGCGTGATAGGTAGCGCCGCCATGGCCCAAGTGAGTGTGCTGAACTAAACCCACATTTTCCAGAGTTTCTAAGTTGCGATAGACCGTTGAAAGATTAATTCCAGGATGTGTTTGGCGTACTTTTTCAGCAACTTCTTCTGGTGTGGCATGACCAAGTTCGCGGACGGCAGCTAAAACTAATTCACGTTGCGGAGTTAAGCGCAAACCTTTATCGCGTAATTCATGCTGATCGGCCATGAGTTAATCTTACTTAGATTTTCACAAAAAGAGTTATCTGGGTAGCCGATTAGCGGCGAGCACGCAGAAGAATTAAGTAAAATTCGCAGCCTAAGCAGTAATTAAAGGCTGCATTTAAGAAAGCTGCAGCGAGTGCAAAGCCGGTTGCAATGGTGAAAACGATTGTTGAGCCAGATATCAGCCCAGCAACAGCAATGACGGTAAAAATGAACCCAACAGCTTGGGCGAATTGTGGTGGTCGCACATCTTCAGGTACAAACTCGCCCTTTAAACGTGGCTTTATCAAATTTTTGAAGAGAAATGCATAAGGCGTGAATTGTGGGCCTTTAGTCGCACCAATTAGAAATACTGCTAATTGAAAAGCAATTAGAGGTAGTGATTGGGTTGCTAGCGCAGTGGCTAAAACCAAAACTGTAATCGCTGCTGAAAAACGTGGACCACGTGCATCAATTACTGCTGAGATATCTTTTTTCTCTAAAGTTGTCATTTGTTCCTACTTTTCTTTGTTGTGGGTTACCAAAACTGGGTATTTAAGTTTTAGTTACTACACAACGAGACAGCTAAACGTCCGTAATCAAGTATGCGACGCTTGGTGAAGAAGCTATCTAGGGCGAAAGACATGTCATAAGAATAAAGAGGCTATGCAAAAAAGCCTAATTGCGAGTTACTTGCAAGTCTCACTTAATGGCTGCGAGTGCGGCCAGGACTTGGTCACGCTTGGGTGCGCCAACGGCTCGCCCTACTTCAAGGCCAAAACTATTCAAAATTAGCGTGGTTGGGGTCGAGCGAATATCTAACTTACGCACTAATTCTAAATTTGTTTCAGCATCGATCTCGACATGTTGCACATCGTTTAGTTCCGTAACAACGTTTTCAAGCAGCGTGCGAGTCGCCCGGCAAGGTGTACAAAAGGCTGAAGAAAATTGCACCAAGGTAGCCCGTGAGCCAAGTTCGCCCCCGATTATTGCTGATGTTAAAGCCTTGCCAGAGATGGCTTTTGCTTGAATCTTGCCCCGTGACTTTTGATACCAGAGGCCATAAGCAGTAGCAGCCCCAAGCACGATAAGAATTGGTAGGAAAGATTTCACGAGAGTAGTCTGTGCCACTTAACACCTAGAACGCAACTGGAAGCGGGTGAGCGCAAATGGCAAGAGTTTTGTTACTTACAAACACTCTAGGCGCGAGCGCTGAAGTTCTGCCATCTCTAGCTTTGTTGCAACATCTGGTAAAAATTGTTCCGGCTGAAGCAAGTGTTCTAATTGATGTGCCCGAGGCAGATATTTTGTTACTAGATGCACGTCGCGATATTCCAGCTGCTAAAAATTTAGCGAAGTTGCTTCATACCACAGGTTCGGGTGCACCAGTTGTTGTTATAACAACTGAAGGTGGCTTGTCAGCTCTTAGTGCCGAATGGGGTATTGACGATGTAATTCTTGATACCGCTGGACCTGCCGAAGTAGATGCGCGTATTCGAATTGCAATTGGTGAATACGCAGCACAACTTGCCGAAAGTGATCCAGGTTCTGGTGAAATTAGAACTGGTGAGGTATCAATTGATGAAAATAGTTATACCGCGCGCATTAAAGGTCGTGCTCTAGATTTAACTTTTAAAGAATTTGAGCTTTTGAAATTTTTAGCTCAGCATCCTGGTCGCGTATTTACGAGAGCCCAGTTGTTACAGGAAATTTGGGGTTACGATTATTTCGGCGGTACTCGCACAGTTGATGTGCATATCAGGCGCCTACGTTCAAAACTTGGCCCAGAGCATGAAGCAATCATCGGCACCGTACGAAATGTGGGATATCGCTTTACTGTAACTAGTGCCATGAAAGATGCTCAAGTCACTGAACGGATTTAGTTGTGCGCACGATTCTAAAATTGCACCGCTCTCTTGTTGCTGACTTTCCAGAGCCAATTACTTCTGCCGAAATATCTACATTTAGACCAGCTGATTCCGATGAATGGTTAGCGCTGAATAACAAAATCTTTGTTGCCCACCCAGATCAAGGCGATTGGGTAATGCAGGATTTAACTAATCGCATGAAAGAAAGTTGGTTTGATGCAGATGGCTTTTTTCTGGCCCGCGAGAACAGCAAAATAGTTGGATTTTGTTGGACGAAAATCCATCAAGACCGGGTAAATGAAGGTGATATCGGTGAGATTTACGTACTTGGCGTAGACCCAAGCGCTCATAGTTCTGGGCTGGGCAAAGCGCTAACGCTTACCGCTCTGCGCTATTTCCAAAGTAAAGAAATTAAGGAATCAATGCTCTACGTTGATGCCGATAATCATGCCGCCCTAATTCTCTATAAGAAATTAGGCTTCAACTAGCTCAGCGCACATTTTTCGAAATGCTGCTGTGTGGGCATCAACATCGGCGCTCGTAGTATCAGGACACATCAAAGCCATATTATGAAATGGCGTGATCAAAAAGCCATCATTTAACATCCGTAAATGTAGATACTGCTCTAATTCAAAGTCCCCTGAGTTGTTTGCATCGGCACCAGTTATTGGTGCAACTTTGCCAAATATGTATTCACCACGTGCACCTAATCGGTTACAGCTCCATGGTAAATCAAATTCATTAATCGCAGCATCTACGCCATCAGACCAACGAGTGCCCAGATCAATCATGCGATCAAAATTTTCTTGCGTTAGAACATGAGTCATTGTTGCGCGCATCGCAGCGAGTGAAAGAGCATTTCCAGCCAACGTACCTCCGATGCCACCAGTATCAATAATTTCTAGCTCAACCATCTTTTTGATTGAATCCGCAATCACTTGAGTCATTCCAAAAGTGCCAGTCGGGATTCCACCACCAATTGCTTTACCAATGGTTAGAAAGTCTGGCTTTAATCCACGATCGGCAGTCATTCCGCCCGGACCAACTGAGATTGTGTGAGTTTCGTCAATAATTAAAATAGTGCCGTACTTCTTTGCGAGTTCTTGCACTGCTTCTAGGTATCCAACTTGGGGTAGAACAATTCCAACATTTGTCATCGCAGGTTCCATCAAGATCGCGGCAACATCACCGTATGCCAATGCTTTTTCCATGCCAGTAATATCGTTGAATTCAACAACGCGAGTTGTGTGATCAAGTGCCACAGGTGCACCAATATTTCCTTCGCGCGCTACGGTATTTCCAGCCGTATCTAATGTGGCAAAAGTTTCATCGACAGAACCGTGATAACAGCGATCAATAACCACGATCTTTGAGCGGCCAGTAAGTAGGCGGGAATAGCGGATTACATGGCGATTAGCGTCTGTGGCTGAGACGGTAAATTGCCAAAGCGGCAAGCCAAAGCGGTTGGCTAACTCAGCTGAAACAATTGCAGCATCAGCTGTTGGCAGCATCGCGGTAATTCCTTTGCCGGCTTGTTCGCGAATCGCTGCAACTGTGGCATCTGGAGAATGGCCAGTCATTGAGCCGGTATCGCCTAAACAAAAATCAATATATGAATTGCCATCGACATCAGTAAAGCGTGCACCTTTTGCTTGATCAATAAAGACTGGGTAGGCGCCAGGCCATTTAGCCATCCAGGACATCGGAACTCCGCCCGGCATTGATTGCTTTGCTTTTTCAAAAAGCTCACCACTTTTTGGATGCAACTTTAGAAAGCGTTCTTCTTCGTGGGCTATTAATTTGGCCAAATGGTTACGGTTGATCAAGTTATCTTCCTATTCCTTTTTTTATTCTTCAGTAAAAACAAATAACGCTTCAATGTAGTGCTCGCCGGTAATTCCTAAATTCACCGCATCAGGTGGCGCAGTTTGTGGTTCGATACAAACTCCTTCAGCATCTTCGCTGTAAACAACCCACCAAGGTGCATCGCACTCAATATCTATACGCGCTACATCTTCCCAAATGATTGCTGGAGTTCCAATAATTCCAGTGAAAGCATCGTCCCAAGGTTCTGGTGACGGTTTAACTAAATCGCCACTTGGTAGGCCATCTGAACCACGTTGCAACATTTTATTTGCGGCAAAATCAATTACTGCACTACCGCCACGATCTAAGTCGCGAGCAAACCAAGGATGTAAACCTAACCAAGCCGGCAAATCACATTCACCTGGTTCGTATTCAAGTGACCAGCGAATTGCATCATCTAATACTTCAATTGTTTGTTCTAAAGTCGCGCCGCCATAAGGTGCGGGTAAATGCAATAACGAACGTCCTGGCCCGATTTCTTGCCAAGATGAAGTAAAGCCATAACCATGCAGCGCATTCGGTGGGTCAAAGATTTGTGGCAATTGGTGCTCTTGACCATTGGCGCCAGTAATTAAGCCATCGCGCACGCGCCCAGCCCATGGCCCCATGCCATACCAACCGTAATTTACGGGTGTGCCACGAAAAGGCAGCGTGAACTGCATATCTCGCCAAATCAGCGAAGCAATACGTGCGCCTTGATCTAAATCAATATTTATTTGAAATTCAGCATCATCAATAAATTGCATCTTAGTTCCGCTCGAGTGCTTCGGTTAGTTCAAATGCGCGAGGCGGTTGAGCTCCGGCACGAGAACAGGTAATCGCGGCTGCAACTGCAGCACGATGTAAAACTTCACGTAATTTCGAACCAGTTAAGTTCAAGATACCAATCTGGGTTACAGCTTCAACAATTATCGCACCCACTGTGTCGCCAGCACCAACTGTATCTACAACTGCAATTTTTATGCCTGGAACTTCAACTACGCCATCGGCAGTGACGCCAACTAAGCCGTTTGCTCCTCGTGTTATTACAACTAACTGCACACCTTTTCCAATGCAGATTTTGGCAATTCCAATGGGATCTTCATTTGGATACAGCGCAGCAATATCGTCTTCGCTGAATTTTACTACGCTGCTGATCTTGATCCATTTTTCAACTTCATCTCG
>CANLAY010000049.1 GCA_947488635.1 Candidatus Nanopelagicaceae bacterium | reverse complement strand
GCGCAAAAGAGTTGATGGAACTCTCGGAAATGATTTCGTTGCGCAAGCTAAAGCCATTGGGGCTGTAGTGATTGCAGATATTGATGATCTTGAATCAGCAATAGCCGCTGAAAAGAGTGGCGCAGTGGCAGTGTTTACAACGCTTTCAGGTTACACAAAAGGGCAAGTTCCAGAGTTACCGGACATTGATTTGGTTAAATCTTGCTCAACTCATTGTGCCGTGCCTGTAATAGCTGAAGGCAGATTTAATTCACCGGAGCTCGTGAGCCAAGCATTTGATGCGGGCGCTTGGTCGGTATGTGTTGGTTCTGCAATCACTGATCCATGGTTGAGCACCAAACGATTTATCAAAATGATAAATAGCAAAGCGCGAAATTAGTCGATCTTAAAGTCTCTACTTCCAATTCGATTTCTAAGTCCATCAAAGTGGCTGTTGATAGCTATCCGCGCACCTCTGGGATCTGCCGACTTTATTGCCAACAAAATTGCATGGTGGCGATCCGCGGTTTTGCCCGCAGCTACTGGGTCGTATCTTGAATCTAATAGTTCGTCAAAAATCCGCCAAAAAACTTGCAAAAGTAGTATTGAAAGAGGATTATTTAAAGGCGCAAGTAGCTCTTCATGAAAACGTCTATCAGTAGCAGAGGTAACGAATCCCGATTTCGCCTCTTCATCCATTTGTTCTAATATTTTTTCTAGAACTTCAAAATTTGGTTTTAAGCCCTCAGTAATTAGATTGGTAATTAGGCCCTGCTCTAAAGATTCGCGCACCTCAGTTAAAGACCTTAAGTAAGACTCCTGGTCATCAACAGCTAAACGACTATGGAAGATCAGTTCATCAGACATTGATCTAAGAGAGAGAACTCCGACATATGTGCCGGCGCCTTGCTTTACCTCAAGAACACCGGTTGCTCGCAAAGTTCGCACAGCCTCACGCAGTGAGTTTCGTCCAACATTTAGCTCCGCACACAACTGCGATTCCGAAGGGAGCAAGTCGCCTGTACGGAGACCGCGAGCAAAAATCCACTCACGTAGAGCGCGCACTGCCCCATCTGTGAGTGATTCCTTTATTCTTGTGGGCGGTTCCCCACTGTGCTTATTCAGCAAAGTCATCCCACCTTTCAGTAGTTAGCGAGCTACTTTTCCTCGATAACTCACCTTTTAAAAGTAACCTAATTGTTATCTCGACATCCTTGACCTTAATTTAAAGGAAAGATAGATTTCAGTCAACACAAACATGGGATGTCTTAAACAGCAAAGATACTTACTGCGCGGGGTATCCCAGAAAAGATCTGACACCCCAGGACGCCCCTGGAGTGTTTTAGAGTTGGAGGGTTTTTGTGAGAAAGTTTCATAAATCATTTGGCGCCATAGGTTTAGCAGCTGCACTTGCAGTGTCAGTGCTTGCCGCGCCAACACAAGCAGCAACAAATAATTCGATCACCGTGGCAGAAGTAACTGCCGGCGGCGGTGGCGTTAACACTATTTCTACCCCTTGGTTCGCATCCGGATCAATTTCTCACCATGCAATGTTCCGTGGTTTGTTTAAGGCAGATGCCAATTTAGTTTCTGTAAAACCTGACTTAGCTTCAGGTTACAAGTTCAGCAAAGATGGCAAGACACTTACCTTGACACTTAAGTCAGGCATTAAGTGGTCTGACGGAAAAGATTTAACAGTTGACGATGTTGTCTGGTCTATCAACTCATTACTTCGCGTTTCCAAGTCAAATGCAATTTTTGTCAACGCATTTAAGGAAATTGTTGGCAGTGAAGCAGTAAATGCCACCAATAAAGCAACCATGAGTGGAATTACAACTAAGGGAAATGACATCATCATTTCACTTAAGTCACCAATCAACGTCATGATTCCCGTTCTTGCACAGTTCATGATCATGCCTAAGCACGTTTTAGCTGATGAAGATATTTTAAAGTTAGATACAAATAGCTTCTGGCGAAATCCAGTTGTACTTGGTCCTTACAAGGTAGGAACATTTAGCCAAGGCAACTTCATCACACTTGTACCAAATGACAAGTACGAAGGTGCAAAGCCAATTATTAAAGAAATTAACATAATTGTTTCTTCAAACCTTGTAGCAGATGCAAAGTCTGGAAAATTGGATTACTTCACAACTAATGATCCTGACACAATTCGTGCAATGAGTTCAGTTAGCACCTTTAAGTCAGCGCCACTAGATGTGCTCTTCTACCGCTACTTAGTTGTCAACCCAACTGGTCCATTCAGTAACGTAAAATCTCGTGAAGCGCTTAAGTACGCAATCGACTGGAACAAATTAGTTCCAGCGATCTATGGGCAACAGGGCAAGGTAATTAACAGTGGTGTTGCTTCAGGTATGCCTCATCACCTATCTTCAATTCCGAAGTACAAGTATGACAAGGCAAAAGCGACTGCTCTTCTAAAGGAAGCAGACTTCGACTTCTCAAAGACAATTCGCCTACGCACATACAATCAATCCCAACCTGCGGTAATGATTCTCTTGACTGCAGTAGCTCAACAACTCACAGAAGTTGGGATGAAGGTTGAATTCCTTCCATGGACAGGAGATGCAACTACAGAACTTTGGACAAATCGTAATTACGAGCTTGCTCTTAAGGGTCTTAGTGCATTCAACGTCAGTGAGTGGTTTGGTGAGTACAGCAACATGGCAACATTTGGAAAGTCCATTGGTGCTCAACCTGAATTTGCAGCACTAAGCTCAAAGTTGCTTCAAGCAACAACTCTCCGCGATACTGGCAAGATTTTGACAGATTTGCAGAAACTTGAGCAAGAGAAAATGTACAAACTGCCAATGCATTTGTTGAAGCAGGTTGTATTTATCTCAAAGAACATCAGTGGTACACCAACTAAGTGGGGAAATCCCCTCTATGTTTACCAAAACAACATAGCTAGCTGGTCTGCTAACTAACTAAGTAAAGGCGGTACTGACCTAGGTGCGAGAGTATCCTTGGTCAGTACCGCCACTTATTTTCATTTGATTTTTTAGGGATGGTAGTTTCTTGGTTTCGTTTATAGTTCGGCGAATAGCGATTTTGGTGCCTATGGCATTTACGATCAGCGCGTTGATTTTTTTCGCATCGCGTCTTTCTCCGATTGATCCAATTCTTGCGATGATTCCGCCTGACATGGCGTCTGATTCAGCCAACCTTGAGCAACTTCGCGAAGAGCTAGGGCTAAACGATCACATTATTTTGCAGTATTTAACGTGGTTAAAAAACATAGCAACTGGTGATTTTGGATATAGCTTGCAAAGTGGCCAACAGATCTCTGAAATTCTGGCACTACGTATGCCAGCAACTCTTGAATTAGTGCTTACTGCCTTAATTTTGTCCACTATTTTGGCCTTAACTCTTGGTTTATTCGCTGGAGCTAAAAAAGGTGGAATTGCCGACAAGTTGTCTCGCGTACTCGGAGTAGTTGGAATTGCAATACCAGATTTCTTTATCGGGCTAGCCCTGCTGAACGTATTTGCATACCGAGTTTCATGGCTTCCTAGCGGAAACCGGGTAGCACCTGGCCAAATCACATTTTGGGATCGATTTCCAAATTACATTTTACCCGTAGCAACTTTAACGATTGCAATGCTCGCGGTTCTTATTCGTTATACCCGAAACTCTGTTCTTGATACTTTAAATCGAGATTTCGTAAAAACTGCGCGAAGCAAAGGCGTACCCGAATGGCGCGTTCTTTACAGTCATGTTTTTAGAAATTCACTTGGACCGGTGATGGTGCTTTTGGCATTTAGACTTCCACTACTTGTTGGTGGATCAATTCTCGTTGAGACTGTTTTTCAATGGCCCGGAATCGGAACTACGATCATTGCAGCAGTTACTGCATCTGACTATCCAGTGATTATGGTTGTAAGCATGCTGATCGCGATGGTGATTTTATTTGCGAGTTTTTTGGTAGATATTGTTAAATCAATACTGGACCCTCGAGTGAGATTAGGGGGCAGTAACTGATGCAAAAAAAGAAACTAGATCAGCAATCAACTGCGAAGATTTTTATAAGAAATCTATTGCACAATCCTTCAGCTGTAATTGGTTTGACCATTATTTCTATAATGATTCTTTGCTCAGTATTTGCAGTTCAAATTTCAGGTGTAGAACCAGAATACATTGATCCGATTAATGGGCGCCTCGGACCTAGCTTGGATCACCTGATGGGTACCGATCAATTAGGCCGAGATATGTTAAGCCGCGTTCTATCAGGTGGAAGACAATCAATTTATGTCGGCGTGATTGCTTCATTCTTGGCAAATTTAATCGGAACCATATTGGGTGCAATCGCTGGATATTTAGGCGGGAAAATAGATGCAGTTGTAATGCGGGTTTCAGAGCTTGTAATGACCTTCCCACAGCTGATTTTAGTGCTTATTTTCGTTTCGCTCTTAGGCCAAGGAATCAATAACGTAATCATTGTCTTTGCGTTAACCGGGTGGATGACAACCTTCCGATTGGTTCGAGGCGAATTCTTCTCGCTTCGTGAAGAAGCTTTCGTTGAAGCAGATCGAGCTTTTGGATTTTCAAAACCCCGAATCATCTTTAGGCATATTCTGCCAAACACACTGAGCCCAATTGTTGTTGCATTTACGATTAATATCGCAATTTTTATCATTGCCGAAGCTGGACTCTCGTTCTTAGGACTTGGAGTGCCCGTTACTACGCCAACTTGGGGCAACTTGCTGATAGCAGCACAAAACCCGGTGGTCGTCGATGAGTATTGGTGGTTATGGGTTTTCCCTGCAATGTCGATCGCTATCTTTGTTCTAGGCGTGAATTTTGTGGGCGATGGACTACGTGATGTTTTAGATCCTAGACATAAATCTTTAATTGCAAAAAGTAAGTGGAAAGTAGCGCTAGTTGGTCGTTTGGGGAGCAAAAAGTGAGCCTATCGACTGAAAAAGATTTGATCTTGGATCTCAAGAACGTGAACGTGAAATTCAAAGTTGAAGATGACACGTTGCATATTCTGCGCGATGTTTCGTTAAGCATTCCACGTGGCTCTTTCCTTTGCGTAGTTGGTGAATCTGGTTGTGGAAAATCTGTAACCGCGCAAGCAATCATGCAACTTCTGCCAGATAACGGTGAAGTCAGCAGCGGTGACATTTACTTTTCCCAAGGTGATCAGGTCTTAAAGTTAAATGAGCTGGAAAAATTTGGAAAGCAGATGCGCGATATTCGTGGCGGAAAAATTGGCATGATTTTCCAGGACACGCTTTCTTCGCTAAATCCTGCCCATAAAGTTGGTCGCCAGGTAGCTGAAAGTCTTTTGCAGCATTTTCCTGTTTCCAAAGACGAGGCTCGCACTCGAGTAGTTGAGCTATTTAGAAAGCTTGGTATTCCTGATCCAGAGCGTCGATATGAGGCTTACCCGCATGAGTTTTCCGGCGGTATGCGTCAGCGCGTAATGATCGCTATTGCCACTATCTGCGAACCTGATTTAGTTATTGCCGATGAGCCAACAACTGCTCTCGATGTAACAATTCAGGCGCAGATTATGACCCTGTTAAAAGATCTACAAAAGAGCGCTGGTAAAACATTCATTCTAATTACGCACAACATGGCGCTGGTATCAGAGGTTGCAGATCATGTGGCTGTTATGTACCTAGGTCGAGTTGTTGAATATGGTGCAGTTGACCAAGTTCTTCGCGACCCTAGACACCCATATACCAAGGCGTTGATGGCCAGCGTTCCAAATTTAGATGCTGATAAGAACGTTGAATTACAAACTGTTGATGGTCAAACGCCATCGCCGGCCGAAGTAACTGTTGGTTGCGAGTTTGCCGGACGCTGCCCATATGTAGCGGCTGCGTGCAGAGAGAAAACAATTGAGATGACGCGAGTTAATCCTGGTCATGACGTCCGCTGTATTCGTTTGGATGCAAATGGAAAACTACCTGTTTTAACTGGAGGTGCTTGAGATGAATAGCACTCGCACCCCGCTATACAAAGTAGGTCAGATCAAGAAGCACTTTCCTGTTCTAGGTGGAATTCTAAGACGCACCAAAGGTTATGTAAAAGCTCTTGATGGTGTCGATCTAGAAATTTTCCGCGGTGAAACAATTGCAGTCATTGGTGAATCAGGATGCGGTAAAACAACTCTCGGTCGTATGTTGGCGTTACTTGATAAACCAACAGGTGGCGAACTTTCCTTTGACTTTGGACAAGGTCTTCAAGATGTAACTACTTTGCGTGGCGCAGATCAGATGCGGTTCCGTAAAAAAGTTCAAATGATTTTCCAAGATCCATACACTTCGTTTAATCCCCGCCAACGTGTCGGTGCTGCGATGGATGAAGTCCTTCGTGTGCACGGCGTCAAAGATGAAGCGGAACGAACTGTGCGAATTATGGAAGCCTGCGAAATGGTCAATATTCGCCCTGAATATCTGCAGCGCTACCCACATGAGTTTTCTGGTGGTCAACGCCAGCGTCTAGCCATTGCGCGCTGTTTAGCAACTAAGCCCGAGCTGATTATTGCCGATGAAATCGTTTCGGCTCTTGATGTTTCTATTCAAGCGCAAATAGTTAACCTACTGTTGAAGATTCAAAGAGAGACTGGTTTGTCATTTATCTTCGTAACTCACGATGTTGCCGTTGCTCGCTATGTAGGACATCGAGTGGCAGTTATGTACTTGGGCAACGTAGTTGAAATTCTGCCGGCAGATTCACTGCCTGAAGCAGCTGAGCATCCTTATACGATCGCGTTGTTATCTGCGGTGCCAAGCATGAATCCAACTGCTAAAGAGCAACGAGTTGTATTACAAGGAGAAGTGCCTAGCCCAATCGATATGCCAAGCGGATGTGCTTTCTCAACGCGCTGCCCTGCGGTTATGGATATCTGCAGAACAGAACGTCCAGTTTTGAAAATTTCGAACATCTCAAAAGGTGACCACCAGGTTGCCTGTCACTTAAATAAAGGAGCAAAGTAATGGCGACCAATTCAAAACTTCTAAGAGGCGTAGTACCTCCAGTTTG
>CANLAY010000048.1 GCA_947488635.1 Candidatus Nanopelagicaceae bacterium | reverse complement strand
GGCGCTGCAGTTATTGGTGGCACCAGCTTGTTCGGTGGCAAAGGAAAGATGCGCGATGCGATTCTGGGTGGCTTAGTAGTTGCCGTAATTGATAACGGCATGGGTTTGCTCGGCTACGCAGCCGGCATCAAGTTCATTGTTACCGGTGCAGTGCTATTAGTTTCAGCTGGAGTTGATGCGGTTTCACGCCGCGGCAGTGCCGTTTAACTAGCTTTACTTGGCACCCATCAGGTGCTCAAGTGCCAACTGATCAAGTGCTTCATAGTGATAGCCGCGCTTGCCAGCTGCTTCAACATCGAAGGAATCTTTAGCTAAGTCGCGCCAAGTTTCACCTGGGGCAAATGTTGGCTCAGTTAAGCCCGAAATATTTGATTCGGCCATGGCTGCGATCACACGTGGATCGCTGCGGAAAGCCGATACCCTCTCTTTAAGCATTAAATAAGTGCGCATATTTGCAGTGGCTGATTCCCAAACACCCTTATCGCTTTCAGTGCGTGCTGGCTTGTAGTCAAAGTGCTTTGGGCCGCTGTATTCATAGCGTTCAAGTAGATCAACTAAGAAGAAGGCTGATTTTAAATCACCATGACCGAAAACTAAATCTTGATCAAACTTTGGACCATGCTGACCATTGAGATCAATATGGAATAACTTCTTATGCCAAAGTGCTTGCGCAATTCCGTGCACAAAGTTAAGACCGGCCATTTGTTCGTGACCGACTTCTGGATTAAGACCAACTAATTCTGGGTGATCTAGCGAATTAATAAATGCTAAGGCGTGACCAATTGTGGGCAAGAAAATATCACCACGTGGTTCATTTGGCTTTGGCTCAATGGCAAACTTAATGTTGTAGCCATTATCTAAAACATATTGGCCCAGTGTGTTAAATGCTTCGCGGAAACGATCGAGTGCAACATAGGCATCTTTAGCGCCATCTGACTCAGCACCTTCACGACCGCCCCAGGCGACATAAATTTCAGCACCTAGTTCGGCTGCTAAATCAATGTTGCGCATGGTCTTTTTAATTGAGTAACGGCGAATGTCACGATCATTTGAAGTAAATGCACCATCTTTAAATACTGGGTGGGAAAATAAATTAGTCGTTGCCATCGGAACTTTCATGCCTGATGTGGCGAGGGCGGCCTTGAAGCGATCGATATGAGATTGGCGATCAGAATCATTGCTTCCAAATGGAATTAGATCGTCATCGTGGAAAGTCACGCCATAAGCACCGCGTGCTGCGAGCTCGTTAACTGTGCGAACTGGGTCAAGTGCTTCGCGGGTTGCATCACCGAAAGGATCGCGTGCCTGCCAGCCAACAGTCCAGAGGCCGAATGTGAATTTATCTGCAGGAGTTGGTGTTAAAGCCATGGAAAGACCCTTTCGTACGCGCTCGTTTGTAACTATGCCGAACTTACCTCTAATCTTGCCCAGTATCTAGCGGACAGCATTCGGACAGAAGTTGACCAGCACGACTAGGTAAGCACTCTTAAGCGGGAGTGGTGAAATGGCAGACACGCAGGTCTTAGGAACCTGTGTCTTCGGACGTGCGGGTTCAAGTCCCGCCTCCCGCACACAGCATTTTAATTTTTTTGCATCGATTCATTAGCCAGATGTTCACTGAAATCCAGATTTTTCTCATCAGGTTGGGTTTAGTATTCAAACCATGAGCGATGAAAACAAGCAGCCAACCGTTCTCTTTGTTTGTGTTCATAATGCCGGCCGATCACAGATGGCGGCAGGCTTTATGACTTCGCTATCTGGCGGAAAAGTTCGGGTTCTATCAGCTGGGTCAGCACCTAAAGAAACAATTAATCCAATTGCGATTGAAGCAATGGCTGAACTTGGAATTGATATTGCTCATGAAGTTCCTAAAATTCTAACTACCGAATCTGTTCAAGAATCAGACGTTGTTATCACCATGGGTTGCGGCGATACCTGCCCATTCTTCCCAGGTAAGCGCTATGAAGATTGGGTTCTCGAAGACCCAGCTGGCCAGGGTATTGAGCCAGTACGCATAATCCGCGATGAAATCAAGCGTCGCGTAACAGAATTGTTAGCGGAGATTATTTAATTCAATCTATAGTTCAACTCTTAACCTTTATTCAGGAGAGTTGATATGAGCATCAAAGAGATCGCAGCCGCATACCGCCAAAGTACTGAAGCTTTTGAGAAATTAGTTGCCTCGATCCCGGCTGATCAATTAGATACCAAGCATCCTGAAGGTTGGTCTGCACGCCAAGTAATTCACCATATGGCTGATTCTGAAGCGCAGTCACACGCACGTATTCGACGTTTGATTGCTGAACCAGAAGGAACTTCAATTCAAGGTTACGACGAAAATGCTTGGGCTTCATCAGCAGTATTGGGCTATTCCACATTGCCAATAGATTTTTCGGTAAAAGTATTTGGTGCTGTTCGCGCCTCATCACTGATCATGATTGAACGATTAACCGATGCCGATCTATCAAAGTCTGGCCTGCACTCTGAGAGCGGGCCATTTAGTATCGAGAAATGGTGCCGGATCTATACCAAGCATCCGCTTGATCACATTGGCCAAATTGAGAAGGCGCTTCGCGGCGAAAACTAGAGCGGGATCTGCGCGAGTTGAGCAGATCTAGCCGAAACAGCGCAAGGGTCACAATTTAAGAGTTAGGCTCTACTTAAGTTAACTAGCCGAGAGCGAGCAAGCCTGTGTCTAATCTGGTAGTGCCACCAAAGCTACGTGGCTGGTTTCACCTAGGGGCAACTCCGGCCGTAATCATCGCATCGTTAGTTCTATTTCTGCTTAGCCGTAACTCAGTCAAATTTGCAATCGCTTTGTATTCCTTAACTGCAATTTTATTATTTAGTGTTTCAGCTATCTACCATCGAGTTCCGTGGTCACCGGCAAAGAAGAAAATATGGCGTCGCTGGGATCACGCCAATATCAATTTACTAATTGCTGGTTCATATACGCCCTTCGCAGTTACTTTGCTAGAAGGTCGCGATCGCACAATTTTGCTTTCCGTTATCTGGACTGGCGCTTTAATTGGCGTAGCGGTTCGAGTCTTTTGGGTTGGTGCACCACGCTGGTTATATGTTGCTAACTATTTAGTACTCGGCTGGGTCGCAATTATTTATACGCCGCATCTCTATCGCGCAGGTGGCTGGTGGGTTATCTTGCCAATTATTTTCGGTGGCTTGCTCTACTCAATTGGGGCGATTTTCTATGCACTTAAACGACCTGGGCGAGAGGCAAAGTACTTTGGTTTTCATGAGCTATTCCATATCTTCGTACTTGCCGCTTGGATCTCACAGTATGTGGCTATCTGTGTTGCCGTTTATAGATCCCGCTAAATAAGCCCAATTTCACCCTGCATCAGCCCTGCGGTAACCCCACTTTTAGGTATGGCGCTTTTGCTCTAATCTAAGCCTTCCGTAAGTGTTTAAAGAGCATAAAGAGGTAGCGATGGCCGAGAAGAACTCCTTCCTTAACTGGGTTGGATTTAAAGGCGAAGAGAGCAGTCAACCAAATTCGGTTGATCGTATTCGCGAGCTTGAAGCACAGTTAAATGATCTGCGCTCGCGCCGCGATATCACCACGCTATCAAAAGAAGAATTTGAAATTCTGGCAACTGAAACTGCCATGACCATGATCAAGTCTGCGCAACTTCGCGAAGCAAAAGCGCAAGCTGCTGCTGATCGCTTAGTCACTGAGACAAATCGTGCGTCGAAAGATGCTCTCGAGAACGCTGAACAGAAAGCACGTTCAGTTCTTTCAGGAGCTGAAACTCGTGGTCGCAAGTATTTGCAGGCAGCTGAATCTGAAGCAGAAGAAATGGTTGCTAAAGCTGAAGTTGAAGCCGAAACACTTTTTGAGAATAAGAAGCGCGAAATTACTACGATGGCAACCGCTGCGCGTCGCGAAGGCGAACGCATCATTACCGAAGCAACTGGTGAAGTCGGAAGTTATCGCCAGTGGCTGGCAAGTGTTATCTCTGAAGCTGAACGTCTATATAAAATACAGACTCAGTCTCTAGATCAGGCTGAAAGTGCAATTCAACAATCGCGTGCTCGTCTGCAAAGTTCATTTGAGCGCTTAGAACAATTACAAGACCAAGTTCTTCAGAACTTAAATGCCGATGACACACTGATTAATCGTGGCCCAATTCGCGTTGCCAGCGAACGCACCAAGGCAGCAATTGAGGCACCAAAGAAAGCGAAATCAGCAACTCGCAAGCCTGCGAAAAAGGCTGCGGCTAAGAAACCAGTAAAGAAAGCTGCTGCAAAACGTAAGTAGTTTCTTACCGATTACCAAAAGTTATGTCATCAAAAAAACGTGGGATCACCCATATCCCTGCGATCGATGGTTTGCGTGCTGTCGCGGTAATCGCTGTAATGCTTTATCACTTAGGTTTTTCCTGGATTCCTGGCGGATTTCTTGGCGTTGATCTCTTCTTCGTAATTTCCGGTTATGTCATCACTCGATTGCTACTCGATTCAATTCAGCGCAGTGGTGGGTTAGATCTACGAGCGTTCTATCTGGCTCGTGCGCGGCGATTGCTGCCACCCTTGCTCTTTATGATTTTTGGAACGGCAATATTTGTTGGAATCTGGGCACCAGAAACAACCCGACGATTAGTTAGTGACGCACCTTTCTCGATCTTCGGCGGCATGAATTGGTGGCTAGTTTTTCGCGATACTGATTACTTTGAGGCCATTGGTCGCCCACCGCTGCTGCAACACACTTGGTCCTTGGCAGTTGAAGCTCAGTTCTATCTAGTTTGGCCCTTGGTGCTGTTACTTATTCTTAGGTGGTTTGGTAAGAAGCGAATTCCGGGGGCTGCGCTAACGATTGCGACAATTTCAGGAATCACGCTATTTATTGTCTCGCTCTCACTTGATGCATCAAGTAGCTCGCAAGTTAGCCATATTTACTTCGGAACTGACACTCACAGTATTGGTTTATTCCTAGGGGCGGCTTTAGCAGTTAGTTGGATTCCGCAAAATTTAAAGAGTGAAGTTACTCAGCGAGCTCAAGACTTTGTTGATGCTATTGGTGTGATTGGGTTTATTGGAATTCTTGGAGCTTTCTTATTAATTAATGAAAGTGACCCAACGCTTTATCGAATTGCTTTCCCGCTTGCTGGAATCTTTGGTTGTGCAATTCTGACTTCTATCGTGCACCCAGCATCTCGCTTCGCACCAATCTTGCGCACTCGCACCTTGGTTTGGATTGGCGAGCGTTCATATGCAATTTACTTGTGGCACTGGATTGTCTTTCAATTAACTCGCCCTAGCGTTGATATAGCTGGACAAGATTGGGCGCTCTACACCGTGCGTTTCTTAATAGTTTTAGCGTTGGCTGATATTTCATTACGGCTAGTTGAATTGCCAGTTCGAAGTGGCGCTGTTGAATCTTGGTTCCGCGGAATGAAGTATCGAACTAAAAAAGTTCGCATTCGACAAAAGATTTCTGTAGCAGTCGGCATTATCGCACTTCTCGCAGCAACATCAGCAATTAGTGCAAATGCAATTTCAGTTGCTGATCAAGAAGCAGTTGCCCTTGAGAAAGAATTAACTCAAGAACTTAAACCTGCTGCGCAGAAGCCGCCGGCCATTTCAAATGTCGGGCTACCTGATCTCTGGGTTACTGGCGATTCGGTAATTCTAGGTATTCGTTATGAACTTGGTGATCTGCGCACAATCGGTTTAATTAATGCTCGAGTTGGCCGACAAGCCCCAGAGCTATTAGAAGTGCTAAAGCGGGACAAATTATCTGTTGGTGATGCGCCAATTATTTTCAATTTAGGAAATAACAACACTCTCACTCGCACTCAAGTTGCGGAGGTTTTTGCTGAGGTAGCTAATCAAAGTCAGATCATTGTTGTTAACACTGCTGTTCCTCGTCCATGGCGCGATGCGAACAATGCGTTAATTGCTGAATATGCCGCCACCAACCCCCGCGTTCGAGTGGTCGATTGGGCCACCATCTCGCAGAACCATCCCGAATATTTCGCACCCGATGGCGTTCATTTAAGGCCTGCTGGAATCACGGTTTACGTGGCAGCAATTCTGGAAGCCCTAAACAAATAGGAATGCTGGATAAGTAGCGGTAGAAATAAAAAAGACCCCGAGTTAATCACTCGAGGTCTTTCTTATTAATTCGTTATTACTTGTATCTGCTTACTTGTATTGACCAGGCAATCCGAAAATCTTTGCTGGTGCAACTTGACCATCTGAGTAAACGCTAGAAACTCGGAATTGAGTCCAACCACCTTCACTCTTAGCCATATCTAAAGTTGTTTGATCAGCTGGAACTGTGGCAACGCTCTGCCATTCCTTTCCATCTGGTGCAATTTCAACTAAGTAACCTGTTAGACCATCAGTAGCTGCTGGGGCAACCCAACGCAATGTGATTCCGGCAGCTGTGCCGAGTGCGACAAATTTTCCTGGAGCTTCGATTGTTTCAACTGCGGCACCAGTTGATGCTGATTCAGTTGGAGTTGCAGATACTTCAGCTGTAGCACTTGGTTCAGCAGATGCCGAAGCAGTTGGCATTGGCGCTGCATCGTCATCTTTTGAAGATGATTGTGAGAAAACTACAAAAGCTAGTAGTGCGATACCAACAATTACTGCCATTACAACACGACTTGATGCACCTTGTTGTGGTTTTGCAACAGGTGCTGCAGGACGTGCAGGTGCTGCAGGTGCGGAAGGAGCTGCGGCACGAGGTGCAGATGAAGTTACTGGAACTGCTGGAACTCGAACTGTGGCAGCAGAAGATCTCTTGGCGGCAGCTTTCTTTGCTACGCGCTTCTTTGGAGCTGCTTTCTTAGCAACAGCTTTTTTCGCAACTCTCTTCTTTGCAACTGCTTTCTTAGCAACTTTCTTTGCTGGCTTCTTAGCAGCAGCTTTCTTAATAGTTTTTTTAGCAGCTGGCTTTTTGGCAGCGGCTTTCTTTTTGGCTACAGCTTTTTTAGCAGCTGGCTTCTTAGTCGCAGCTTTCTTAGC
>CANLAY010000047.1 GCA_947488635.1 Candidatus Nanopelagicaceae bacterium | reverse complement strand
CTTGTTGCAGCCGCTGTGATCGGTGCGATTTTTGCAATCTTGGTAATTCTTATTTCGCTACGTGCGGCTTATCTTTCTTTCGGCATGATCACTTTGGCAGTTAACTTAATTGCGATGGTGGCTGTTCGCCATGGTGGTGAACTCACCGGCGGGTATAACGGTCTCTTTGGAGTTTTTGCCCCAGGTATTCCAAGCGGAATGATGTCAGCTGAAGGTTTCTACCGTGTCATGATTACAATTTTGATTCTGGCCTACGTAGTACAACGGAACTTAATTTTTAGTGGTTTTGGTCGAAACACAATGGCGTTGCGTGAGTCTGCAGAGACTGCAACAGCCCTTGGTATTTCACCAAACATGCACCGAATTAAGGTATTCGGCGTATCTGGCGCACTTGCTGGTTTAGCTGGCGGGCTACTTTCGATTCAGATCGGTTATGCGATCGCAGATATTGGTGACCTAAATAATGGTCTGATCTTCTTCGTTGGCTTATTCCTAGGTGGAGTTGGCACCTTAGCTGGCCCAGTATTGGGCGTAGCTTTAGTAGCCATTATCGACTTCATGATTCGTGGCACCGGTCAATATCGCACCTTGGTACTTGGCTCAATTTTGCTGCTAACCATGATTGTTATGCCACGAGGAATCGTGGGCACCTACCGAGCAACTCGCTTTGGGTCACCGCGTTCGCGCGAAGTACTGCCAGGTGAAGCCGACAACTTCCATTTAAATATCGATGTTAAAAATGTAACTAAAGGCGAAGTTTTGCTTGAAGCGAAAGACGTGGTTAAGCATTTCGGCGGCGTTCATGCAGTTGATGGCATCTCAGTTCAATTCAAGGCCGGTGAAGTTCACGGAATTATTGGGCCAAATGGTTCAGGTAAATCAACTTTGATCTCGGCAATGACTCGTTATCACGAGCTAACTTCAGGTTCAGTTGTATTGCTAGGTACTGAAGCAGATAAGAAACCATTTAAAGTTGCTCGCGATGGCGTCACGCGAGTCTTCCAGATTCCTCACCTATTTGAACGTGTCAGCGTTCTAGATAATGTGTTGACCGGAATGTATCGACGAGATAAGTACAGCATTTTCGATGCAATCTTCCGCACACCTCGTTATCTAAAAGCTAATTCACGAAGCGTAGCTGAAGCTAAAGCACTTCTTTCGCTTGCTGGAATGTTAGGCATGGAAGAACTAGCGGCCGGTTCAATCTCACATGGCCAAAAGCGCTTGCTCGAAGTAATTCGCGCAGTTGCAACCGAGCCAAAGATTTTGATTCTTGATGAACCAGCAACGGGTCTAACTCAAGATGAAATGCACTCATTGACTAACTTGATTCGCACTTTGGCAGCTGGCGGAATGTGCGTAGTTCTAATTGAACATAACGTGGCATTCCTGATGGACTTAGCTGACATTGTGACCGTTATTCAAAGCGGCAAAGTTATCGCCGAAGGTACTCCTAAAGAAGTTCAGAAGAATGAGCGAGTACTTGAGGCCTACCTTGGAAATACTGATTTCTCAAAGGAGTTAGCATGAGCGACCTACGCATTGAAGGCTTAACGATCACTTATGGTGGTGCAAAGGCGCTCGATAACCTTTCCATTGAAGTTAAGACTGGGGAGTTTGTTGCCCTGCTGGGTGCTAACGGTGCTGGTAAAACTACAACGCTTCGCGCCACATCTGGTTTGATGCGCCCAGCTGCTGGCAAGATTTTCTTTGATGGTGTTGAGATCACTAAGGTTCCTGGCCATAAGCGCACAGCGCTTGGTATCGGACATGTTCCAGAAGGTCGTCAGATTTTCCCTGACCATAGCGTGGAAGAAAATCTGCAACTCGGATCCTTCGTTCGTCGTAAGCATCGCGCCGAGACCACACAATCATTAGAAGATATGTATGGCTTATTCCCACGTTTGAAAGAACGTAATAAGCAAGCAGGAGGCACGTTATCTGGTGGTGAAGCCCAGATGCTTGCTATTGCTCGCGCGCTGATGTCTCGCCCAAAGATTTTGATGTTAGATGAACCAAGCCTTGGTTTGGCACCACAACTAGTACTTGAATTGTTTAAGTATCTAAAGCGCCTACACGCCGAGCAAGGTCTAACTATTCTCTTGGTTGAACAACAAGCTCGCTTGGCCCTTCAGTTAGCAGAGCGTGCCTACATTCTCGAACGTGGAGCGGTAAAGATTGAAGGCAAGTCAAAAGACTTAATCAATGACCCTCGCGTTGCAGAGGCCTACTTAGGTACTGCGAGTTAATCGTGACTAGCGCACCATTTGTCGATGGGGTAACAGCAGCGCTAGTCGGAGTTCACGATGTAGATATCCATCTGGGTTTCTGGCGTGATGAATTAGGTTACGAAGTTATAGATAGTGGCGTAATTAATGCAGCCACTGCCAAAGCACTTTATAAAGTCGATGGTGAAATTCAAGCTTGGCAGATGGCACCAGCAGGTGCTGATACCGGTCAAGTTTGGTTTGTAAAAACTCCCAACTCTTCATCGCTACCGCCAAAGTATCCGCACACCAGTGAGTGGGGCTATCACGCGCTAGATCTTTACACCCGCGATGTTATGTCTACGCACTCGCAACTATTTCCTAAAGGTTGGCAGTGGCCAGCGCTACCACAGGCATACGGCGTGCCCTTTGGCGACAAAGTAATTGAGATTACTGAAGGATTTTGTTGGGGCCCAGAGGGCACCGACATAGTTTTTGTCGAAGCAACTAATGAGCGTCCAACACATACTTGGGGCACTAATCCAAAACTTCCATACACTGAATTAACTTCAGTTGTTTGCGGCGTTAAAGATGTCGAACTAGCCAAAGATTTCTTTGGCCCCGAAGGTCTCGGAATGAGCATTTGGTATGACGTCTCATTTGTGCAAGATGGCGTTAACTTAATCGCTGAATTGCCCCAAGGTTCAAATGTTCGCTTGGCATTTGTAGCCGGCAGCAAGACTGCTCGCATCGAATTGATTCACGTTCATGATTTGCAGCCGCGCGCAGATACGCGCGCTAAGCAACGTCCGGGCCAAGTGCTTGGGCATATGGGTTGGTCATTTGTGACCCCTGATTTAGATGGCGCTATAAAACGCGTCGTCGAAAAGAAGGGCGCAATAATTTCAGAAGTTGTAACCACCAATGATCCGCTTCATGGAAATGCGCGCGTAGTTGCTGCGCACACGCCAGAAGGCGCCTTTATCGAGCTTTGGGAAAGAGCGTAAACATGAAGCACACCGGGTGGACTGGCCGCATTGATTATGTTCATGATGATGGCCGCGAACGTGGTCGCGAATGGTTTAACGTAACTAAGCACGACGAGGGCTACCGAGTGATTCGCGCACATTGCGAGATGGATGACACTGAAATTCTGCGCGATGTTACCCACACGATGACACATGAATTTAGACCAGTTGAGACCTATGTGCGGCTTGAAGTTAAAGGTCAGCATCGCGGTAGTGGCTGGTTTAATTTCGAAGGCGAAGATGCCACCTGTCACTCTTGGATGACTGAGCATGGCCATGTAACGCAGAAGATTAAGGTGCCAGGCGGCGTTAAATCATTTGGTCCACACCCAGTACTTTGCGATTGTTTCCATACTGCGATGTATGACCACAGCAACTCACAAAAGATTCAAAACTTCAGTGGCATCTTGCATTCTTCCCCTGAACCAGATGGTTCGACGGGTCCAATGATTGGGCAGTGGGAGTTTGGCATTGAATTCATGGGCGAAGAAAGTGTCACAGTGCCAGCTGGAACATTTGATACTTTGAAGTATCGCTACCACTTAGATAATTACGGTTGGCCACCAGAGGATGTTTGGGTAATGCCAGGTTCTCGTCAATTAGTAAAAATTCGCTGGGATGTTTTAAAAACCACCTACGTGCTAGCCGAGCTGAATGGAACCCCACAATGAGCAATCTACGAGATATCTTAAATGGCCTCACCGGAGTTTGGGAAGGAACTTATTCCCACTTTAAAACCGATGGCACGCTAATTGAAAAATATGATTCACATCAAGAGACTCGGCTTGTCGGCGAAGATTGGTATGAGCGAATTGTTTATAAGCGTGAAGGTAAAGAGCCAGAGACCATTGATTTTCGCGCGCGCGTGATTGACGATGAACTGCTATTTGATGATGCAAACTTTCTGGGACAGACCACAGTTGTAAATTCGCAGATGCTGGTATTTCCGTATACCTGGAAAGACAAGCCACACCTAAAGGTGCTTGAGCTTATTTATATTGTTAATGACAACTATCGCACCCGCACTTGGCAATCATTTGAACATGAAAAGCTTGTTAAAACTACGCTCATCGAAGAACATCGAGTGCCTGGCGGCAATGTAGCCATCTGGTAATTGATATATAAAAAGCCCCTCACATTGATGCGAGGGGCTTTTTAATTTTTATTTAATTAAAGTACTGCTCCTGGCTTTGCGATTCCTAAGAATGCCGCGGCCAATACACAGAACCAGATTAAGTGCACCCAAGGCAGGGCGTTCTTAAGGGAAAGTGAAAGCGCATCGTTATCAGTTTCGGTCTGCGTGCCCGCTAAAACTTTTCCGAAAGCTGGGCCGAAAGGCACTAGCGCCTTTCGAATTCCAACGCCACCAGCAATAGCCGTTGCATAGAACATCACTTTGATCGCCAGCCACTTTGGATTAGTAGTAACGCCAAATGGTTCATCAACTGCCAAGGTGAAGACAGCGCCGGCAAAGATAGAAGCCACGATTAAATAGCGAATAGCTAAATCAGTCTTCTTGATAATCGCAGCCTTGGGATCGCCATGTGAATGATAATTACGAATAACCAAGTAAAGCCAAGCCAAGCCAGCTAGCCAGGAACCAATAATGATCAGATATTTATTATCTAAAACAAAAGTTGGTGATTTGTCATAGAGCGCCATCAAAGAGATACCACTCGGCAAAAAGAGAACTAGACAAATGCGTGGACTTAAGTCTACGAACTCCATTATCTTGCCGGTGATTGCACGCGTTTCAGTAGAAAGTTTGCGGTCGACCACAAAACGAGATGTGTAGTAGACGCCAAGGTCAGCGCCTAACCAATAAACAAATAGCAGTACATGGATAAAGAGAAATACTTCTAGAAGTGTGATTCCCATTTACATACCATCGCCATCCCAGCGGCCGCGTGAACGCGAGCGCACTGGTAGCGATGAAAGAATCGGAGCTGGAATTGGCATACCTGGTTCCCACTTGCGTCCATAGCCCCAGTTGTAAGCACCTTCATCAGTGCGCTCATCTGGATGTTCTAGCGTCTTTGGATCCGGCCAAGCTTCATGTGAATGACCATGATCACCATCATGTGAGTGACCATGCTCATCTTCAATACCGAGTGCAACAAGTGACTTATCTGGGCCAGAGCCATGTTGAACATAATCAACATCCGGTTGGTTCATAGAACGCTGATAATCAACGGATGCCTTCAAGTTCTTTAGATCATGCTCGGTACGCCAAGTAGGTACTTGACCCAGATCATGCGTTGACTGTGACCACTTCATGCGACCACCGTTAGGGCCGTAGTTGACGGCTTCTGCGCCCCAACGAACGAATTCGTTCTGGCTATACCAGTTTGTTAATTCACCATCTGAGCGAAGTAACCATGTTGCACCACCTTCGAGTGAAACGAAGTGACCATGCTTGACCCTAGCTGGGCGGAAGAAGTACGTGCCTTTAGTGAAGTCGCCAAAGTTATATGACATATTTCCGGCAACGGTATATGCCTCTTCAAAGCATGGGTGATGGGCAAGACGGTGATCAGTCCAACCTTCGCGGGCATGAACTAAGCGAGTGTAGAAACCAGTGATTGGATCTACCTTTAAATACTTAATCATCAAACCTGGCATTGGACCTGGGTTTGGAACGTCATCCCACTGACGAGCTTCGGTATCTTCAATCGTGATGTCACCGTATGCAGCATCTTTCCAACGTGGTGCATTAACGCTATCTACTTCATCAAAACCAGCATCGCCATATTCACGGAAATGTAAGATCTGAGTTCCCTCTTTGAAGAAAATGGCATCCATTGGCACGCCACGTGGTGCTTGAACGTAGCCACCTTTACCAATTGTTTGACCACCAATGCGCATTTCGCCATCTAGAACGTAGTACTCAGTATTTGCGTGATGAATGCCGGGACCGCGATTCCAATCAGTATGGAAATCAACGCGAAGAGATGATGAACCATCTTCTTCGTCAACACTCATACGTCGCTCACTTGCCCGACCGTTGCCCTTAATTAATTCAGCACCATGCCAGACATAATCTGCCTGATCAATGAGTTCTACGTGTGGACGCATTTATATCTCCCTCTGAAGAATAAAATTTTTGGTGAATCTTTTACTACGTTCCACAGTGCGGAAAGTAGTTCCAGTTACAGAGTTGAGATTAGCCAACGCAAGCACCGTTAGCAATAGAAAAACGGCGACTTTATAAAGAAGTTATTTTGAGAACGCAACGCGAAGTTCGGTCTTTAAAACCTTTCCAGAAGCGTTCCTTGGTAGCACTTTGAGGAAATGGAACTCACCCGGAATCTTGTAACCGGCAAGTGATTTGCGAGAGAAGGTATCTAGTTCTTCAGCAGCTATTTCTGTTCCACTTCGCGAAACAATAATCGCAATTGCGCGCTCGCCCCAAGTTTCATCTTTAACGCCAATAACTGCGACCTCAGCAATATCTGAATGTTTGGCTAGAACTTCCTCAATCTCACGAGGATAAACATTGGTACCACCAGAGATAATCAAATCCTTCTTGCGATCGACTATTGAAATATAACCTTCGGCATCGCAAATCACTATGTCGTTGCAAGTTAAGAAGCCATCGGCAGTTGTGCAAGCTTCGGTTGCAGCATCATCCTTGAAATAGCCATTCATTAGGTAGGGAGAGCGTGAATATAGTTCGCCGGGCTCACCAACTGGCGTTGGCGTGCCATCGTCATTTAACACAATAACTTCAGTCATAAACCAGGCATGACCTACTGAACCTGCTTTGCGCAAAGCATCAACTGGGCGCAAGTTAGTAACGATCCCAGCTTCGGTTGAACCATATAGCTCATGCACATCGACGTT
>CANLAY010000046.1 GCA_947488635.1 Candidatus Nanopelagicaceae bacterium | reverse complement strand
TAATAAAAGCAATTGTGGCAAGTTCAATGGGAATGCATCTAGATGATTTTCAACGAATCGTTATCGATCCAGCTTCAATCACAATTCTTGAGTCAAATGGTGGCGCAATTCGACTCACGCGACTCAATGATTCGGATTCCTCAGTTAGTGAACTATTACAAAGTAAAAGTAAGCGCGGCCATTTACTTGGCGGGGGCAAAGGCATAAGCAAGTGAGTCGGATTGTTTACGATTTCAATCCAGTAGAACGTTTTGTTTGCGGAACCGTGGGCGAACCCGGTGAACGCAGTTTCTTTATCCAGGCGCGAACAGGTTCACGGATTACCTCAGTTGGGTTAGAGAAAATTCAGGCAGCAGCTTTAGGTGATCGAGTGGGTGCAATTCTGCGAGAGATCAAGCGTGGCAATCCACTAGTCGGCTACTCACGATTGGGCGTTGATACCGAACCTCTTGAGCAACCAATATTCGAAGAGTTTCGGGTTGGCGTTATAGGCCTGTCCTTTGTTACGGATTCCGAGATGGTTTTAGTTGAGTTGCAGTGTGCAACACCTGCCGATTCCGATGAAGAAGAGTTAGTCGATGATGACGAAGAGGAAGCACCTGATTTACTCCGGGTTTCACTTACTTTGGCCCAAGCCGACGCATTCGCGAAACGAACCGCAGCAGTAGTTGGTGCTGGACGTTTGCCGTGCCCATTCTGCGGAATACCGATTGATAACACTGGACATCTATGTCCGAGGGCCAATGGTTACCGCAGATAACCGCGACGAAATTCTTGCCGCGCTTGGCTATGGTGATCTCAAAGTAACGGGTCGCTTGGTTGATGCATCGAATGCGACACTCTTTGGCGAAATCACGGTTGGCGAGAATTCATTTAATTGTATTTACAAACCTGTTACGGGGGAGCGGCCGCTATGGGATTTTCCTGATGGCACGCTAGCTAACCGTGAATATGCCGCCTATCTGATTAGCGAAGCGATGGAACTAAACTGTGTTCCGCCAACGCTATTACGCGAAGGACCATTTGGTTTTGGCATGGTGCAACTCTGGATCGATATCGATGAGGAAGTTGATCTAGCCGAGTTATACCGACAAGATTTGCCAGGTTTGCGCAATCTCGCCCTTTTTGATGTCGTAATTAATAATACCGATCGCAAAATTGGTCACTTATTGCCAACACCTGAAGGCCACATTTATGGCTGCGATCACGGCGTCACTTTTCATTCCGAAGATAAATTGCGAACAGTTCTGTGGCAATGGGAACAGTTAGAACTTTCGGATTCAGAAATCGCCATGTTAGATGTACTTGCTATAAAACTCGATGCTGAAGCTGGCAACATGATTCAGCTGCTAATCACCGAGGAAGAGTTCAACGCATTAAAGCTGCGTGTTTCTCGGTTACAAGCGACAAAAGTCTTTCCGTCGCCCAGCCCAGATTGGCCAGCAGTTCCGTGGCCGCCGTTCTAGGATAGGACAATGCGTTCTTGGCCAACAGTTGCGATTCCAGATGTGGATCCTAAATATACGCTCCCAAAACTGACTTTAAAGGACACGCTTTCTGGAACTAAGAAAGCGCTGCCAACTAAGAACCTGTACCGCATGTATGTATGTGGAATCACTCCATACGATGCAACACATCTGGGCCACGCAGCTACTTATTTAACTTTTGATTTAATTAATAGATACTTACGCGCAACTGGTGCTGAAGTTCGTTACGTGCAGAATATTACCGACATTGATGATCCTTTGCTTGAGCGAGCCAAACGTGATGGTATCGATTGGGAAGATTTAGCTCACTCGCAAATTGAGCTGTTCCGCAGCGACATGGTAAATCTTCATATCCTGCCGCCGGAAAGTTATATCGGTGCGGTTGAAGCAATCCCACTAGTTACCGAAGCTATTGAAATGCTTAAAGAAGTTCACACTATTTATTCAGTAGATGACGATCTGTATTTCTCAGTGCGCAGTGATGCTGAGTTCGGAACTCGCTCACACTATTCTCAAGTTGAGATGCAGGAGATTTTTTCACAACGTGGGGGAGACCCAGATCGAGTTGGCAAGAAAGATGTACTCGACTGTTTAGTCTGGTTAGCGGCACGTCCTGGCGAACCATCATGGCCCTCACCATTTGGTGCCGGGCGGCCAGGTTGGCATATCGAATGTAGTGCAATTGCCCTGGCTTATTTGAAACCAGAGCCAGCTGATGATTATGCGATCGATATCCAAGGTGGGGGTAGCGATTTGATTTTTCCACATCATGAAATGGGAGCTTCCCAAGTCGCAATGATGACTGGCAAGCCTTATGCGCAAACTTATGTTCATGCCGGAATGGTTGGGTTAGACGGCGAGAAAATGAGTAAGAGCAAGGGCAATCTAGTTTTCGTTAGTAAATTAGTTGCAGCCGGCGTTGATCCAATGGTTATTCGATTAGCACTGCTAAGCGCTGCATATGGTCGAGACCGCATGTGGACTGATGCTGTATTAGCCGAAGCCACCGCTCGAATGGCTCGTTTGCAAAGTGCTCTTAGTCGCAATGAGGTTGCACCTACCAAAGAGTGCATTGCTTTGATCATTGCTAGTTTGGCCGATAATTTAGACTCACCTCGTGCCATCAAGGCCATTGATAGTTGGATAGAGCAGACCGAAAGCGGTCTAACTGGTGGCAGTAGTGGCGAGTTAAGTAGAGCCATTGATACCTTCTTAGGTATCGCGATTTAGACGCGAAAAATTATCTACTGGTAACCTTGGGCCAATGAGCCCCGAAAAAACGCCTTCTTTGCTTCGTCAGGCGTTGGCCGAGCGAATTGTGATTGCCGATGGCGCAATGGGCACGATGTTGCAGGCTGCTGATCCAACACTTGAAGACTTTCAAAATCACGAAGGCTGCAATGAGATACTAAATGTTTCTCGTCCCGATATTGTCGCAAGTGTTCATAATGAATATCTAGCTGTCGGCGTCGATGCGATTGAAACCAATACCTTTGGTGCGAACTGGGCGAACTTAGCCGAGTACGGCATTGAAGATCGAATCTACGAATTAGCTTTTGCTGGCGCCAAGATTGCGCGCGAATGCGCAGATAAATTTTCTACTGCAGATATACCACGCTTCGTTTTAGGCTCACTTGGACCCGGAACCAAGCTGCCAACTCTTGGACATACAACGTATGAATTCTTACGCGATGCCTACGAAACGGCAGCACAAGGTTTACTAGATGGCGGATCTGATGCGCTTCTGATTGAAACTACGCAAGACTTATTGCAGGCAAAGGCAGCTGTAAACGGATCGCGTGCTGCGATGGCCAAAGTGGATCGTGATGTGATTTTGATTGCCCAAGTAACTGTTGAACAGACCGGAACTATGTTGCTCGGTTCAGAAATCGGCGCAGCTCTAAATGCGCTTGCCCCGCTAGAAATTGATTTGATTGGTCTTAACTGCGCGACAGGCCCAGCTGAAATGTCCGAGCACCTGCGCTACCTGTCTCAAAATTCAAAAGTCGCACTTTCAGTTATGCCGAATGCAGGTCTTCCAATTCTTGGGAAAAAAGGTGCCGAATATCCACTTGGTCCGGATGAATTGGCTACCGCTCTAGATACCTTCGTTGCGGACTACGGTATTTCTCTTCTCGGTGGTTGTTGCGGTACGACCCCGGCTCACTTGGCAGCCGTTGTTGAAAAATTTAAAGGTCACCAAATTAAGGATCGCAGTCCAGTAACTGAAGCTGGCGCTTCTTCGCTTTATCAATTCGTACCGTTTCGCCAAGATAAAACTTATTTAGCAATCGGTGAGCGCACGAATGCAAATGGTTCTAGAGCATTTCGCGATGCGTTAATTGTTGAGGATTGGCAGACCTGCGTAGAGATTGCCCGCGATCAAATTCGCGAAGGCGCACACATGCTTGATCTTTCGGTTGATTACGTTGGCCGCGATGGCGCCAGAGATATGACTGAACTTGCTAGCCGATTCGCTACCGCATCGACCTTGCCGATTGTTCTAGATTCAACTGAGCCAGCTGTTCTTAAGGCCGGTCTTGAACAATTAGGTGGCCGCAGCGTTATTAACTCAGTTAATTATGAAGATGGCGATGGCCCAACTTCTCGTTTCGCCAAGATCATGCCTTTAGTACAAGAACATGGAGCTAGCGTTGTTGCGCTGACAATCGATGAAGAAGGCCAAGCCCGTACCAAAGAGTGGAAACTGAAAGTAGCTCGCCGATTGATTCTAGATTTAACGAATAACTGGGGGATGGCTACCGGTGACATCTTGATCGATTGTTTAACTTTCCCAATCGCAACTGGTCAAGAAGAAACTCGTCGAGATGGAATTGAAACTATTGAAGCTATCCGGGCATTAAAGCTTGAGTTTCCAGAAGTACAAACGACTCTGGGCGTAAGCAATGTTTCGTTCGGTCTAAATGCCGCTTCGCGAATTGTGCTTAACTCAGTATTCCTCCATGAATGTGTGGATGCTGGGCTTGATTCGGCAATTGTGCATCCATCCAAAATCACACCAATGGCCCGCATCGATGCCCGAGCCCGCGAAGTTGCTCTTGATCTAATTTATGATCGCCGAACTTATGCTGATGGTGAATGTACTTATGACCCACTAACCGAGTTTCTCCAACTATTCGAAGGTGTCGAAGTTGCAGCGACCCGTAACTTGCGAGCTGCAGGATTGGCTGCGTTGCCTCTTGAAGAGAGACTACAACGTCGCATTATTGATGGCGAGAAAGTCGGACTAGACGCAGATCTAGACCTGGCTATGACGCAGGGAATCAAACCGTTGCAGATTATTAATGATCATCTACTAGAGGGCATGAAAGTAGTTGGCGAACTATTTGGTAAAGGCGAGATGCAGCTACCTTTCGTTTTACAAAGTGCTGAGGTTATGAAAAGCGCGGTTGCTTATCTCGAGCCACACATGGAAAAGACTGATGACCAAGGTCGCGGTCGCATGTTGCTGGCAACTGTTAAGGGCGATGTTCACGATATTGGCAAGAATTTAGTTGACATCATCTTGTCTAACAATGGTTACCAAGTTGTTAATATCGGAATTAAGCAGACCATTAATCAAATCGTTGATGCTGCTCAAGAACATAACGTTGATGCAATTGGCATGAGTGGTCTCTTAGTTAAGTCGACCGTAATCATGAAAGAAAATCTCGAAGAGATTACCGCCCGTGGATTGGATCAAAAATGGCCAATCGTTCTGGGCGGCGCTGCGCTTACCCGTGCCTTCGTAGAACAAGACTTAGCTGAAATTTTCCCAGGAGAAGTTCGCTACGCCCGCGATGCATTTGAAGGCTTGCGTTTGATGGATTCCATCATGGCGGTTAAGCGTGGCGAACCAGGGGCTGCACTTCCTGCGTTACGCGAACGAAAAGTTAAGTCAACTCGCAATATTGAAATCAGTGACGAAATTGATACCAAGCGCAGCGATGTAGCACTTGATATTGATATTCCCAATGTGCCGTTCTTCGGATCACGAATCGTTAAAGGAATTCCGCTCGCCGATTACTCGGGCATGCTTGACGAACGTGCTCTGTTCATGGGGCAGTGGGGTCTTAAAGGAGCTCGCGGTGAATACGATGCAATGGCTGAAACTGAAGGCCGACCACGTCTTCGCGCCCTGCTCAATCAAGTTCAATCCGAAGGTTGGCTAGAGGCGGCAGTTGTTTATGGATATTTCCCATGCGTCAGCCAAGGCAACGAACTCGTAATTCTGCATCATGACGGACCGGATAAAGGAAAAGAGCGAACTCGTTTCTCATTCCCTCGTCAGCGCCGCGATCGCCGCTTATGCATAAGTGATTTCTTCGTAAGCAAGGAATCTGGCAAAGTCGATGTCGTCGCTTTCCATGTAGTAACAATGGGTAACACGATAAGCAAGGCCGCGGCTGAACTATTCGCTAAAAATGAGTACCGTGAATATCTAGAACTGCATGGGTTGTCTGTGCAGTTAACTGAAGCGCTCGCTGAGTACTGGCATCAACGCATACGTGAAGAAATGCAGGTGCGTGCTGAAGATGCGCCTGACTTACAAGGCATTCTCGATCAGGGCTACCGCGGTTCTCGTTATTCATTTGGTTATCCAGCTTGCCCAGATATTGAGCAGCAAGTTCAACTATGTGAACTATTAGAACCTGGTCGAATTGGTGTGGAACTTTCTGAAGAGTTCCAACTGCACCCGGAACAATCAACAAGTGCAATCATTGTGCATCACCCTGAGGCAAAATATTTCAATGCCAACTAACGCGCTTCCGGATTTTTATAGCGCAGTTTTCTTTGACATGGATGGATTGTTGGTTGATTCCGAGCCACTTTGGTTAATTTCCGAAACCCAAATGATGGCTTAATATGGCTATCAATGGCTCGAATCAGATCAAGCAGCATGTTTGGGCGGTCCTTTAGATCGCGTAGGTGATTACATGTCGGGTTTAATCGGCGGTAAACGTGATGGAAATTCATTGACGTTAGAAATTATTGAACGCATGGTGGAAAAGTTCAAAGGTGATTTGCCTTTTATGCCTGGAGCGATCGAGCTAATGAATGACCTTCGAGCGCATGGGATTCCGTTAACTTTGGTTTCAGCTAGTCCAAGATCACTTGTAGATGCAGCGTTGAGCAACTTCGAGGAAAATCCATTTGTTAGATCGATTTCAAGTAACGATGTGAAAGTTTCAAAACCAGATCCAGAGGGTTATCTGCTCGCAGCAGCTAGTGGGGGACACGACATTTCCAATTCACTAGTACTAGAAGATTCGTTAACCGGCGTTACGGCAGCTAAAGCTTCTGGCGCCTGGGTATTGGCGGTACCGCACTTAGTTCCGATTGAGAAAAGTGGCAGAGTTGATGTTACCGATTCACTGACTAACTGGAGTTACGAAAAATTAGCAATTAAGTATGCGCAGGACAGATCGCTTTAAAGTAGCACCAATCACATAGCCGAGATGGTTTAGTTGGCCAGATATCTTTCTCGATTGCTAGTTTGATTTCATTTGCAATGCGAATTAACGTCGCTTCAGTCGCTGCAAGATCGGCCAAAGTTGGAACGCTTTTTACAAGAGCACCATCGCCTAAATAGATCAGCAGTAACAACCGCGGCAATACGTT
>CANLAY010000045.1 GCA_947488635.1 Candidatus Nanopelagicaceae bacterium | reverse complement strand
AAGGTGTTTTGTATCTTCCAAAGCATCTACCCGAACCAGGTCGCGATGGCTTGAGCCAAGAAGTGCTCGATGAGTTAGGTGAGTTAATTGATGCCGCTGGCGGTCGCACATTGGCTCTCTTTAGTTCTTGGCGCGGAGTAGAGGCCGCAGATGCGCATTTACGTAAAGTTTTAGCCGAGTTGCCGATCAAGATCATTACCCAAAAACGTGGTGATTCAGTTGGCCCACTTGTTGAAAAGTTCGCCAGTGATGAAACTTCGATCCTGCTCGGCACCATGTCGTTGTGGCAAGGTGTCGATGTGCCGGGTCGGGCTTGCTCGCTAGTGGTAATCGATCGCATTCCGTTTCCGCGTCCAGATGAACCAGTGATGGCAGCTCGAGCGGCGCAAGCAGATAAGGCCGGCGGTAGCGGATTCATGCAGGTTTCAATGCCACGGGCAGCGCTCTTGTTGGCACAGGGCACTGGCCGCTTGATTCGCTCAGAGGCTGATCGCGGGGTGGTTGCAATCCTTGACTCTCGCATTGTAAATAAGCGTTATGGCAGTGTGCTTTTAAACTCAATGCCACCGCTGTGGCGCACGTCAGACCCAGCCGTTGTGCGAGATTCATTGCGCCGATTAGCACAAGAAATGTAAAGATTGGTCTATGCCTCGGATCAACACCATGAACTTGGTGCAACAACGTGAATGGCGCCGCAGCCAGTTAATCAGTGCTGCTGCGGCGATCGCTCTTGAGTCAGGCAGCGAAGCGATTACCGTTGCAGCAGTGGCGCAACGAGCAGGGCTAGCCCGTACTTCGGTATATGAGTACTTCGGCAGTAGCGCAGAGTTAGTCGCAGATTTAATTATTGAAGAGCTATCAGCGTTTACCGACATTTTGATAGCAGCTGTCGAGCCCGCGAACTTGCCGGAAGAAGCAATCGCTAATTGGATTGATTCAGCCTTGCAATACATTGCCGATGGTCGTCACTTATTAGCTAAAGCGCTAAGTGCAACTTCGCTACCGGTTAACCGCAGTGCTGAAATCGGGGCTGCTCACCGCGCATTACTAGCTCCATTAACGACAGCGCTAACGCAAATTGGCGTGCGCGATCTGAACTACGCCTTAAGCATGATTCAGTCGTTGACCGATGCAGCAACTAAGCGAATTGAAAACGGCAATAGTGCAGAGATAGAAATCTCAAAGACCACTGCGTTTTGTATTGCCGGTTTACGAACCCTTATTGAATCGTAATTGTGTGGGTGTCTTTAACACCGGCAAATAGATTAGCCACACTTGGCCCAGTTATTGAGATCAAGCATTCACCCTTTTTTAGCGCGACTACTTTGTTGCTCAAAATTCGGCAAGCTTTACTCGAAGTTTTAAACTTCAACTTTTCACCAAACAAACTATCGCTCTTAAGTGCAACGCTCTTATAGATCTTCATCGTGGTCGGATATGCCTTATGCAAGATGCCATCGTTGCCGGGCTTTAAATAAATTGGGAAATGAACTTCAATTGGGCCGTAGGTAGCGTTGCCAGGTGAAGTCACGCCGATATCGCAAGCACCAGTGCCTTTAAGGGCGGTAACAACACCATCAACCAAAGTGCATGCTGGGGCATATGACTTATAGGTCAATGCAGCACCTGATTTAGCACTTGCTAGTAGTAGCCCTGGGGCTCGATAAGCCATCGTAATTGGCTTACTTTGGCTCAACGTAACGCCACCGATTGAAGCGGTAATTTCATCACTGACTAGCGTTGGTGTGTTATCGCCACTCTTAAAGGTCAGGGCGATGAAGTTATCTTCGCTGAAATCTGTACCGTTGTTATGGTCATAGCGAATATAGATACCGCAAGAAACTTTGCGACAATCAATTTCTTCACCGGTACGAGTTTTATAACTGGCAGCTGGCTTGAAGACGATATTTGCAGTTGGGGCAAAGTTGGCACCACGTTCAGTTGAGATCCAGAGTTGGGCCGCATCATTGCAAGCGGTGGGGCGAGCTGGCCCGGTTGGGGCTGTGCATTGCAAGAAGTAAAGACCAGCTTTAGTTGGAAAACCGGTAATCGATAAGTTAATGGTCGGTGCCGCCGATAGCTCAGTTAATGGGCCACCTACAACTTTGGCTTGGGCATTCGCTGTAGTTGGTGCAACTACTAAGCCAGCCACAATAAAGATTGCTAGAACTATTCTTTTCACTTGGATCTCCTATTTGAACGTAATCGGTAAATAAAGGTCGTAACTTCGGTCTTCACTTCTTAAATGATCTGCTCGCACAGTTACAGCGCACTTAACTTTTGTGCAGTCAAACTTTCCAATTTTCTTACTCACTCGTATTTTGTAACTGAACCGGCCGCCTGGCTTAAACGGATCCGCTAAACCGACTCCATAGGGCGGTGGATTAGATGAAATCCAAAATGAACCTTCGCCAACGCCAGACTTATTAACGCCACCACCACATGGGGTAGGGGCTAAACCTTTTTTAGGAATGACACAAATAGCTAGATAAAGTCCGACGCTTTCATCAAAACGTTTTCCAGTTACGGTGACAACTGCGTTATTTGCAACCATGGTTGCTGAAGCGGTAAGAGTTTGACCTTGTTCACCAATAGTGAACTTACTGGCAGCATATGAATTTTGTGGCAGCGCTAGGCCTAAAAGAAGGCTCAAAATAAGCGGTTTATGCACATGCAAACCGTAGTACCTGCGCAGTAAAAGGTTAGCCGACAAAACTTTCGTATCTGTCGGGAGAATCTTTGACACAATATGAAAATGCGTCGGCTGCCAATTTTAAAAGTAATGGCGCTCACACTTATGCCGATTTTATTGCTCACGGCATGTGCTCAGAGTAAATCCGAACCACAAACTGTAATTACTCTAAGCGATGTAACTAGCGTCTCAGTTACACCTGTTGAGAAATTAACTGATGTGAAAATTGTGGCGCTAGCAAATGGTGCGGCTGAATTAATTGCGGCCATGGGATATCGAGAAAATCTAGTTGGTCGCGATATTGCTAGTAGTACACCCGAATTAAAAGATGTTCCAGTAGTTACCTCAGGTCACCAGGTGATTCCCGAAACCATTATCGCCCTGCAGCCAACGTTAGTAATTGTTGATGATGCAACTGGGCCAGGTAGCGCACTTACTAAATTAGAGAGTGTCGGAATCCGAATAGTTAAGATTTCGCAAAGCTGGAATATGAAAGATCTACTAGTTAAAGTTGAACAAATCGGTAGCGCTATCAAAGCCCCGCAGAGTGCAGCCCTGTTAAGAAATATTCTCTCCGAATCAATCAATGGAAATCTAGTTGGTCTCAGTTCTACGGAAAAGAAACTCAAAGTCGCATTTCTTTATCTACGTGGCACGAGTTCGATCTACTTAGTTGGTGGGCAAGGCTCAGGTGCTGATTACTTAATTAACGCAACAGGAGCAATTGATGTTGGCGCTCAAAAGTTAGCTAAACCTTTCACCCCGCTTACGGCTGAAACTATGGCGCAGTTAAATCCAGATTTGATCTTGGTCATGATTGCCGCTCTTGAGTCTGTTGGGGGAGTATCCGGGCTAGTTGAGTTGCCAGGTATTGCACAGACCCAAGCCGGAAAGAATCGCCAAGTTGTGTCAGTTGATGACTCGCTGCTCTTGAGTTTTGGGCCTCGCACCCCATCTCTGATTAATGAATTAGCCGCCGCTTTTGGAGTGATTAGTAATGCGTAGCCGCAGCGCTTTTCTGACCATTAACCTGGTTTTTCTACTCGTCATGGTGGTGCTTTCGTTAAGTGTTGGCGCAACCCAGATAGATGGTTTATTTTCCGCTCTGCTTAATCCCGGCGCAGATACCAGCGCCGCACAAATTCTTTGGCAGATTCGCATCCCTCGCATTGTTACGGCGCTAATTGTGGGCGCTGCCCTCGGCGTTGCTGGCGCACTGGCACAGGGTGCAACCAATAACCCGTTAGCTGAACCGGCCATCTTGGGAACTTCAGCAGGGGCTGCCCTTGCAGTGGTAATCGGTGTACTGGCAAATGTGGTTGTGATTGGTTCAGTTGGTGCGATGGCAATTGCCGCCATCGGTGCACTTCTTGCCACCTTGCTGACGTTGCGCTTTGCCACACTGGAACGAAATGTGTCGCCACTTAATTTAGTAATTATCGGACTTTCATTATCAGCCACAATCTCAGCAGTAGTTGGGCTCGCAACAACTGCAATCTCGCGTTCAGATGCCAGATCAATTTCGTTTTGGAGTTTTGGCTCCCTGGCCTTAACTAATTCGAGTGACTTAATTCCGCTACTGATATTTACCATTATCGGAATCGCACTTGCCCTCTGGCTCGCACCTAACTTAGATCTACTTTCATTAGGCGACACCACTGCTAGACACCTTGGCATTGATCCACGAAAAGTGCGCCAGATTTCACTGATTGCTTTGGCGATATTAATTGGAGCAGCCGTTAGCACAGTAGGCACGATTTCTTTCTTGGGCTTAGCTGCGCCACATATTGCGCGTTTAATTGGTGGTCCAAAACATCGCCCGCTGATTTTGCAAAGTGCGCTGCTAGGGGCAACTATCTTGTTGGTTGCCGATACGTTGGCTCGCACCATCGCTGCGCCAAATGAGTTAAATGTGGGGCTATTTACCGCACTAATCGGAGCTCCGATTTTGGCGATCCTGGTGCGCAATCGCCAAAGCAGTTGGAGCCAGTCATGATTTCAGTTAGCTCAATCTCAGTTGTTCGCGGTGCAAACCCCGTAATTAGGGATTTTAACGGCGAATTTAAAGCCGGCACCATCACGGCAATTATCGGACCAAATGGTTGTGGCAAGAGCACGCTGCTCGCGGCCATTGCTGGCGATCTGCCGTTAGCAAGTGGTGTGATTTCGTTAAGTGAAAAAGACTTAGCTAGTTACCAGATTGCTGAGTTAGCCAAATTGCGTAGCGTGGTTCTGCAACAGCCAGCATTTAATCTAGCTTTCACGGTGCAGGAAGTTTTAGCTATGGCGCGCTCTGCTGGTTCAACTCTTAGCAGTGAGAGCGCCGCAATTGCCAAGTTAGCAATCAACGATTTAGTAGATCGTAAAGTCACCCAGTTATCTGGGGGTGAAAGACAACGGGTTGCCATCGCTGTAGCAATTGCAGTTGATGCACCAGTCTTGCTACTAGATGAGCCACTTGCTGCCCAAGATGTTGAGAGTACTGAACGAATTATTGAACTGCTTAAGACAGAGGCAAAAGCGGGCAAAACTATTGTCTTGGTGGCACATGTGCCAGAATCAGAATTAAGCTGGTGTGATCAAATCATTAAGGATTTCTAAAACCTGCGGCCAAGTTTTCGCAAAACTGGGATGTAGATCTAATTGGGTAACTTCTTGCCAATGCACCCAACGCACTTCATGAGACTCATCATTTAACTCTCGTGCCACTAATTCTGAATTAGCAGTTGCCAGCACGGTGTCATAGCGCCAGTTTCCATGCAGGTCAGAAAAAGTAGATAGCGGTTGAACGAACGCTGGATCAATGCCAGTCTCTTCAACTGCTTCGCGCACAGCTGCTTGGATAATGGTCTCGTGTGAATCACGGGCACCGCCCGGAATTCCCCAGGTGTCACCGTTATGCACCCATGGCGCACGATGTTGCAGCAGCAGGTGTTGATCGCGAATTAGTAGCAGGCCAGCTGCCCCGTGTTTTCCCCAATGGCGATTACCGCAGTCACATTCGACCCAACCATCGCCATCGCGTAATGCCACAGTTCTAGGCTCTCACATCATCCACACTTTTGCAGGCTGCGCTGAACTAGGCCGATAATCGAATCTAGCCTGCGCAGATGCGAAAACTACTGATCTGCTTACTTCTATCCCTGCTAGCGCCTTTGAACGCAGCTAGCGCTGCTGATTGCGTCGATGCCGCCTGCATCGATGTTTACACCCAAGATGGCCAGATAATCATTGAAGGCAAGAAAGGCAGTGGCCCGAAGGCCAAGCCGCGCACTGTTAAGCCACCTAAGCCAAAAGTTGTGAAGCCGATTTTTCCAGAGTTAATTCCGCGCCCAACAGCGACACCTAAACCTAAGCCAACACCTAAGCAAACTTATAAACCACGCATCAAGCCAACTCTTAAACCAAAAGCGGAAGCATCAGTTTCATTAAACGATCGCTTAATAAAATTATTACCAACCGGGGGAATTGCTTATCAACCTGAAGCCGAACCACTAGTAAATGTGCCAATCTATTTCTGGAGTGATCTGCCAACTCAGTTTGCAACTCGTGTGACAGTGGTGGGCGAAGTAGTAGATGTGTTGTTGCGCCCTGGTTTTGTCTGGAGTTTTGGCGACGGGACTTTCTTAAGTACGACTGATCCTGGTGGCCCGTATCCGTATGGCAAAATCAAACATACCTACAAGAACCCGGGCAGCTATCCAATTATTTTGGTGCAGAGCTGGAACGGTAACTGGACCCACAATGGCACCACCCGAGCAATAACTGGCACGATCAAGACCACAGTTTTTGCCGTGGTAACAGTGGTTATTGCGCCAACTCGCTTCATGTTTTAGTCATCCACAGCATTTAGTGGATTCCAGAAATCAGTCGGTCAGTTAATTTAGGTTCACAGGCATGACAACACTTACTTCTCCGCATGACTTATTAGCTGCAATTCCATTTCTAATCGGCTATCACCCAAGTGATTCGCTGGTTTTAGTGGCCATCAAGGGTGACCTGGTTTCGATGGCTATGCGCGTTGATTATCCACAAAATGAAAATACTGATGCTTATGATTTATTGGCACATCACTTAAAACTCGATGGGGCAGATGCGGCACTTATGTTGGCTTATTTACCAAGTGAAAAGCCTGAGCTCTATGAAACTGGCGCGGAAGTTCTGGGCTATATGGCCAATTCGTTATCGAAGAACACAATTGCGGTCCGGGAATCAATTGAAGTAATTGGCAACCGCTGGCGTTCGGTTATTTGCGAAGACATTTCTTGCTGTCCACCCGAAGGAAATGCATTGCCTGATTTCGATAGTTCTAGAGTTGCGGCCGAACAAGTAATGGCCGGGCGCACATTGCCCTTCATTGATGTTTCTAAATTAGCTGATTCAATTGCAGCGCTTCCAAATATCGGCGTCGAATTCATCACCCAAGTCGAAAGTT
>CANLAY010000044.1 GCA_947488635.1 Candidatus Nanopelagicaceae bacterium | reverse complement strand
CTCTTCTTAAGCGCCTAGCCGATGTCCGTAAATTAAGTGGCGCGATTCCTGGCCCCTTTGAAGTTTGGTTAGCACTGCGCGGAATCCGCACTTTCCCACTACGTTTCAGAGCAGCTGAAGCCAATGCTAAAGAACTGGCAAAGCGCTTGGCCGGCCACGCCAAGGTGAGCAAAGTTCGCTATCCCGGCTTTGGCGGCATGATTTCATTTGAATTAACCTGCGATGCTTCCGGCACAGATCTAGTAACCCAGAGCGCAAGGATCATTACTAATACAACTAGCCTCGGCGGCATTGAATCTATGTGGGAACGTCGTCGTCGCTGGGCAACTGAGAGCCACAAGATCTCCGAATCCTTGATCCGATTCTCAGTGGGCTGCGAAGATGTCGATGATTTATGGGATGACATCACTGCCTCATTAGGCAAAATTTAAGTTATAGGAGTATTTTTAGCATATGTTAAAAGCAATTAAGCGATTCGTCGGGGTAGTCGCCGTAGCTCTATTGGCTTTTCGCGCCATCGGCTCATTTCTCTCTTGGGTAGATAAGCAAGATGAGACGCAAGTTGATGCCTGGATAGATGAAGAAGAATCTGAGGACGCTTAATTGAGTCAGGAATATGTAGCCGGTAGTTGCAACATTGGTAAAGGTGAAGTTCGTCGCCGCCAAGTTGTAGCCCTTGCAGGTGCAGTAATCTCAGCGACATCTTTAGTCGGGCTATTAAATACCGATGCCGCACGAAATGCCCGCTTTTCGCTATTCATTCCACTAATGGTTTTTGCAATCGGATTTATTCAATCTCGTAAGAAATTTTGTCTAGCTTATGGATTTATGGGAACCTTTAATTTTGGCAAGTTAGGGCAGATCTCCCGAGTTTCAGATCCAATTTCCAAGAAAGCAGATCGCAAAACTGCGCTAACAATTTTGGCACAGTCAACAGCGCTGGCCCTAGGGTTAACGCTCGCCACATTCGCACTGCCGCTCTAGTACTTCCATTGCGCAGCACTTAGTGCCACAGTAGATACATGGAAATTATCATTCAGTTGAGAAATGCCCAGGTTGCCGAAGATTTCAAAGGAATTGTTAACGAGAAACTTAAAGCGTTAGCAAGATTTAATGTAAAAATGGATCGGGTAGAAGTCGAAGTAATTGAAGAGAAAAACCCGCGCCAAGGCAAACACGATCACAAAGTAGTTATTACCTCTCGTGGCGCTGGTCCACTATTACGTGCTGAAGCCGCTGAATTCAATGGTGTTGCAGCATTTGATAAAGCTATTGCCAGCTTTGAACTACAAATCCGCAAAGTTCACGAACGGGCTAAAGAGCACGGCCGTGACACGTTACGAGATCGGGCAATTGATTTAAATAATCTCTGAGCCATCCTTACGGGTGGCAGTGAGGCTTGCGACAGCGGTAATCAAAAGCGTTGCAACGATGACGCTAAGGCTAAATTCAATCGTTACGTGAGGCACTTCGATGCCAGCAATCTCGTGAATTCCAACACCGTGGAATGCTTCAAAGAACATTTTGACGCCGATAAATGCCAAGATAATTGAAAGACCTTTTGAGAGAAACACTAATCTCTTGAGCAGTCCTTGCAATAGGAAATAAAGCTGACGCAGTCCCATTAGCGCGAAAATGTTCGCAGTAACGACAATGTATGGGTCTTTAGTAATTCCGAAAATGGCCGGAATTGAATCAAGTGCGAAGACCAAGTCGGTTACACCAAGGGTGATCAAAGCAATAGTGAAAGAGCTGGCGCCCTTTGAGCGCATGAATTTCACAATTCGACTATCTTCGGGCTCTTCTTCTTTCTCGCTGTCTTCACGCAAGAGCTTATATGCGGTGTAAATCAAGAAAGCGCCAAAGATAAAGAATGCACTAGAGAATCGAGTGATAATCGCGGTTCCGGCGGCAATAAAAATTCCACGCAAGACCAGCGCAATGATAATTCCTAATAGAAGGACAAGTTGTTGCTTTGTCTTGTCAATCTGCAAACGACTTAAAATAATTACGAATACAAATATGTTATCGACCGAAAGAGCGTACTCAGTTAGCCAGCCAGCAAAGAACTCTTTCTGAGCAGTCTCACTTGGAGTCCAGTTAGGCATGAAGTAACCAAAGGCAATCGCAGCTGATACGTAGACCACAGTCCAGATTGCAGCTTCAGCCATACTGGTCTCTTTATTGCGGCGTAAGATTGCCAAAATCAAGTCGAAGGCAATTACTGCTGAAAGAATGCCAATAGTTGCTAGCCAAGTTGCCGTCGATTCCATGGCGTAACTTTACATATGACAGAGAATTCTTACCTCTTAAACCAGATGGCACGCTTAGGCATGAGTTCTAACTCACCATTTTCACAGGTAGGTGCACTGCTGGAAGAAAGAATTAATTCACTTGCCTGGAGTTTTACTGATTTATCACCTGAGTTTAAGTAAACCTGAATTCCAGCGCGGGAGAAACCTAAAACTCCGTGATCTATTCGGCTGACATCCCAAGTGAAATCTTCAGCACTTAGAAGTCTGGCTCGCTCAGAAAGTGCTCTCTTATAAAGCGATAGCGAACTATCAGAATTTGAACTCTGAATTTCTACCGTTAGTTCATTCCAAGTTGTTGGTAGTGGCAACCAAGATTTTCCGGATGAAAAACCAAATGGGCTTTCTTGGCCCGACCATGGCATCGGCACTCGAGCACCATCGCGACCTTTAGTTTCACCTTTGGTACGAATAAATGAGGGATCTTGGCGATCGCCATCAGCCACTTCCGCATCGGGCAGGCCAAGTTCTTGACCGTTATAAACATAACAAGATCCAGGCAGACCAAAAAGGAAAAGGGCTAATGCACGAGCTTCTTCAGCGCCAAGCCGTGAGGCAACGCGAGGTGAATCATGATTGCTAATTGCCCAAGTCGGATACGCGCCGACATCTTTGAGCATCTCGATTGTGTTATTTACTAATCTAAATAAAGTTTTTGCATCAAAGGGTGCGATTAATAAATCAAAGTTAAAAACTTGGTGAAGCTCATCAGGGCGAACATAGGCAACGCCATTTACTGGGGGATGAACCCAAGCTTCGGCAACGGCCATGATTGGTTTATCGAATGAATCAAAGTGTTTGCGCCAACTTCGGTAAATCTCGTGAACGCCCGCGCGATCAAAGAATGGAACTGAAGCCAGCAAAGCCTCACGTTTGCTAATTTCCATATCAACATCAATCCGAAGTGCATCAGATAGCCCCTTTGGGTCATGGTGATCGGTGAGAATATTCTCCTTTGCTAAACCATGCGCGACATCGATGCGGAAACCATCGGCGCCCATCTTCACCCAGAATGAAATGGTCTCTTTAAAATCCTGATCAACTTCGGGGTTCTCCCAATTTAAGTCAGGCTGTGATGAATCAAAGAGATGTAGGTAGTACTGACCATCAGCAACTTGGGTCCAAGCTGGCCCACCGAAAAGTGAGATCCAGTTATTTGGGGGAGTTCCATCGTCCTTTTTATCATAGAAATGAAAACGTGCTCTCTCCTTAGAGCCAGGACCTGCTATTAGTGCAGCTTTAAACCAAGCATGTTCGGAGGAAAAATGATTTGGCACGATATCAACTAAAACTTTCAATCCAAGCTCGTGCGCTTTATTAATCATTAACTTTGCATCAGCTAAATTTCCAAAGCGAGGGTCAACGTCACGCGGATTTGCAATGTCATAGCCACCATCTTTATTTGGTGAGGTGTAAAACGGGCTCAACCAAATTGCATCCACGCCCAGATCAGCTACATATTGAAGTTTCTCTGTGATGCCAGGTAGATCACCTTCGCCATCACCGTTGCTATCGAAAAATGAGCGAGGGTAGATCTGATAAATAACGGCCTCTTGCCACCATTTGCTATCGGTTGTGGTGGGTGAAGTCATGGCGTAAACCTAACTTTCGGCCACTTCGCCATCAAAGTAAGGCGAAAATGTAACGCGGGTGCTTAATCTCAGATTCATAACGATTATTACTGATCACTCGATCAATTCTCTTAAGTTAGGATATGTACATGTCTAAGGTCTTAGCCTCACTTCCAGTTGGCCAACGAGTCGGAATCGCCTTTTCCGGCGGTCTCGATACCTCAGTGGCAGTTGCCTGGATGCGCGCCAAAGGTGCCATCCCTTGCACCTACACCGCAGATCTTGGCCAATATGACGAGCCAGATATTGGCTCAGTTCCAGATCGCGCAAAAGAATATGGCGCAGAAATTTCACGTTTAGTTGATTGCAAGAGCGCACTCGTTGAAGAAGGTTTAGCAGCAATTGCTTGTGGCGCTTTCCATATTCGCTCTGGCGGAAAACAATATTTCAACACTACGCCACTTGGTCGCGCAGTTACCGGCACGCTATTAGTGCGCGCAATGTTGCAAGATTCAGTTTCAATTTGGGGCGATGGTTCTACCTATAAAGGTAACGACATTGAGCGCTTCTATCGCTACGGCCTACTCGCTAATCCGAATCTAAAAATCTATAAGCCTTGGCTAGATATTGATTTCGTTACCGAACTTGGTGGTCGCAAAGAAATGTCTGAATGGTTAGTAGCCAACAACTTGCCTTATCGCGATAGCACGGAAAAGGCTTATTCAACCGATGCCAATATCTTGGGCGCTACTCATGAGGCTAAGAGCCTAGAACTTCTAGATTCTTCAATCGAATTGGTACAACCAATCATGGGCGTTAAGTTCTGGGACCCTGCGGTAAAGATTGATTCTGAAGATGTGACTATTGAATATGTGCAAGGTCGCCCAGTTGCAATAAACGGCAAGCGCATCGATGATGTAGTTGCGCTCATGAATGAGGCAAATGCAATTGGCGGTCGCCATGGACTCGGAATGGCTGATCAGATTGAAAATCGAATTATTGAAGCCAAGAGTCGTGGTATCTATGAAGCACCAGGGATGGCACTGCTATTTATCGCATACGAGCGCTTAATCAGTGCGATTCATAACGAAGACACTATTGCTAACTATCACGCTGAAGGCCGTCGCTTAGGTCGCTTGCTATATGAAGGTCGCTGGTTTGACCCACAAGCACTTATGTTGCGCGAATCGCTAACTCGCTGGGTGGCTTCTGCCGTTACCGGCACCGTGACTATTCGCTTGCGTCGCGGCGATGATTTCTCAATTATTAACACAACTGGCCCAGCACTTAGCTATCACCCAGATAAGTTATCGATGGAACGCACAGAAGATGCAGCCTTTGGCCCAACAGATCGCATCGGTCAATTAACTATGCGCAATTTAGATATTGCCGATACTCGTGCAAAGCTTGAGCTTTACCGTGCCCAAGGCCAACTTGGTGGCGGCGACTTCGACTTAATTAAAGAGATTGGAAACGAATAATGACTCGCACAAAGAAGGCAACTATAATTTCGCTTTCGATTTTATTAACTCTTTCAACACTTACCGGATGTGGAGCTAAATCAGTGGCAACTAACCCAACAGTTTCAGGTGAAGCTGGCAGTAAGCCAGTAATCGGTGCGCCAGAAGGTGCTGCGCCAACAACACTAGTAACTAACGACATCATTGTTGGTACCGGCAAAGAAGCAGTTGCAACTTCAACTCTGACAGTTCATTACACGTTGATGGCTTGGTCAACTGGTCAAGTTGTTGAATCATCATGGGATAGCGGATCTCCTGCAACGTTTCCACTTTCAGGTGTAATCCTCGGTTGGCAACAAGGTATTCCAGGAATGAAAGAGGGCGGTCGTCGCTTACTAGTTATTCCGGCAGAGCTTGGTTATGGCGCAGCCGGTGGCGGTCCGATCGGACCAAATGAAACTTTGATTTTCGTCGTTGACGTTATTTCAGTTTCTTAAACTACTTAACCTTTAAAGGTACGGCCGCGCTCTAACGGCGCTGGCCAACTAATCATTTCTTTAAGCTCTTCGGCAGCAGCCATCGCCCAACGTGGATTTCTAATCATGGCACGCGCAAGGAATACGGCATCAGCTTTATTTGAGTTGATGATTTCCTGCGCTTGATGTGGATCAGTTATCGCACCAACAGCACCAACTGCAATATCTGATTCGACTTTAATTGCATGAGCGAATGGCACTTGATAACCAGGCACTGGCTTAATTGGTGCGTTATGTAAGTTGCCACCAGATGAAACATCGATTAAGTCAACCCCAATTTCCTTTAGTTGCTTACAAAGTTCAACTGAATCAATAATCTGCCATCCTTCATCGCTCCAGTCACTGGCTGAGATGCGAACGAATAGGGGAGTTGAATCTGGAATCGCATTGCGCACAGCGGTTGCAACTTCAAGTAAGAAGCGCACTCGATTCTCAAACGAGCCACCATATTCATCAGTACGCAAGTTAGATAACGGTGAATAGAACTGATGCAGCAAGTAGCCGTGGGCTGCGTGAATTTCAATTACATCAAATCCAGCCTTGATTGCATTCTTGGCAGCATGAGCAAAATCTTTAACTAGCTGATGAATCTGCGGCACAGTTAGCGCAAGTGGTTCGGGCATACCGTGATAAGCCTGAGCAGAGGCGGAATGTGTGGTCCAACCACCTTCGGCCGGCGTTGCCATTAAATGATCATCAGTTGGTCGCATCGTTGAACCTTTGCGCCCTGCATGTGCCAATTGAATTCCCATCGCAACACCTTGGGTATGTGCAAAATCATTTATCTTTTTAAATGCAGCAACTTGTTCATCGTTATAGATTCCAGGACAAGCAATTGAGATGCGACCTTCCGGCACAACACCAGTGGCTTCGGCCATAACTAAGCCAGCTTCTCCTGTCGCAAATGCGCCAAGGTGTGCCATGTGCCAATCGCCAACGACGCCATGGGTCGCTGAGTACTGACACATCGGACTAACCCAAACGCGGTTCTTAATAGTTAAGCCACGAAGTGTGATGGGATCAAATAAGTTGCTCATAAATCCCAGTTTAGACCCAATTTTTCAAGGCCGTATTTTCAAGCGAGCGAAGAATTCAATAGTGGAACAAACCTGCGAAAAGTTAGAAATCAAGTATTCTCCAACTCTAGGCAAAGGCAGGAGGCAAATCATCGAGAGTTCTATGCGTCGCGCCCTTCGCCGGGCTAGTGATGCCGCAACTCTAAACATCGATGAAATCTCTGTTCTGCTAAGCGCTCGCGATGAAGCGCTAACACAATTATGTGAAGCAGCCGCTCGGGTTCGTGATGCTGGACTGAT
>CANLAY010000043.1 GCA_947488635.1 Candidatus Nanopelagicaceae bacterium | reverse complement strand
GCGAGAAGTTTGTTACTCGCTCAACAGTTGCCAGCGGTTCAATCTATGTGGAAGTTTGTTCAGTTTGCCACCCGTTCTACACCGGCAAGCAGCGCATTCTCGACACTGGTGGTCGTGTTGCTAAGTTCGAAGAGCGTTTCGGTAAGAAGAAGTAGCTTTCTAAATAGACCGCATCGCAACCTGTCATGGGTTGCGGGGCGGTCTTTTTATTTTCTTTTCCAAACCTAAAATTTAACTAGCTAAAGTAGAAAGGCAGATAAGCAAATGGCAAATGATCGTTTCGCATCTGCCGATGAACTTGTAAAAGAGTATGCCGAGCTTGAAGCAAAGATGGCTGATCCTTCAATTCACGAAGATGCCAATAACGCTCGCAAACTTGGACGTCGCTATGCCCAATTAGGTCCAGTTGTTTCGGGCTATCGCGTTTGGCGCGCAGCTGAAGATGATCTTGCTGCTGGTCGTGAGATGGCAGCAGACGATGCAGATTTTGCTGCCGAAATTCCAGCTCTTGAAGAAGCTGCCCTTATTGCAGGTGACAAGCTAGAGGAATTGTTATTGCCGCGAGATCCCAATGATGATCGCGATGTAATTTTAGAAGTTAAAGCTGGCGCCGGCGGCGATGAGTCTGCTCTATTCGCTGGTGACTTATTGCGTATGTATATGCGTTATGCCGAAAAACGTAATTGGAAAGTTGAAGTTATTGATGCCACTGAAAGTGAAATGGGTGGCTATAAAGATATTTCAGTAGGCGTTAAATCAAAGGGCACCGCAGCCCCTGGTGAATCACCATATGCGCGCTTAAAGTTTGAAGGTGGTGTGCACCGTGTGCAGCGTGTGCCAGAAACTGAATCTCAGGGCCGAATTCACACTTCTGCAGCAGGCGTACTGATCTTGCCCGAGGCTGAAGAAATCGATGTTGAATTAAACATGAATGATGTCCGCGTTGATGTTTATCGCTCATCTGGCCCAGGTGGTCAATCAGTTAATACAACTGACTCAGCTGTTCGCTTAACTCACGTGCCAACTGGCATCGTGGTTTCATGCCAGAACGAAAAGAGCCAGCTACAGAACAAGGAATCTGCTTTGCGTATTTTGCGCGCCCGTTTATTAGTAGATGCGCAAGAAAAAGCTGATGCAATTGCTTCAGCTGAACGTAAGAGCCAGGTGCGCACAGTTGATCGTTCCGAACGCATTCGTACCTATAACTACCCAGAAAATCGCTTGAGCGATCACCGCGTTAATTACAAATCAAATAATTTAGATGCCGTATTAAATGGCGAGCTCGATGATGTTATTCAAGCTTTGCTTGATGCTGACAAAGCCGCCAAATTAGCATCAACTGAAAAGTAAGTTTGTAAGAAAAATGCAGATCAAGGCGCTTATTAGTGATGGCAAAGCGCAGATCGAAGCTGCTGGCTATTCAAGCGTCGATGCCGAAACTCTTTTCGCACACCTTTTAGGTTTAACTCGTATGGAGTTACATAATCCGATTGCTCTTGAACGCGCATTGGCAGAAGTTAATGATGAAAGTGCGATAGTTGATGGTTATGCCGAGTTAGTTAAACGCCGCTGCAGCCACGAACCAGTGCAGTATTTAACGGGAACTGCCGGTTTTCGAAAATTGAATTTAGTTGTTGGTCCAGGTGTCTTAGTACCTCGTCCAGAGACTGAAGGACTAGTTGAAGAAGTTCTAAAGCACATTGCTAATTTGCCCGGCCCAGTTTCAGTAATTGATTTAGGGGCTGGCTCAGGTGCGATGGCAATTTCTATTGCAACAGAGGCCCCAAATACTCATGTAATAGCGGTTGAAAAGAGTGCAGATGCCATCGAATGGCTCAAGCAAAACGTGGCTTTCCACGATCAAAGTATTCGTATTGTTCAAGGCGATGTTGCCGACGTTCTAGATGGCGTTAAATGCGATGTCGTTGTGGCAAATCCGCCGTATGTGCCTGATTCACAACCGCTGCCAAAAGATGTTGCCAACTTCGAACCAGCGATTGCGCTATTTGGGGGCCCTGATGGGTTAGAACTACCAAAGCGATTCATTGATGCAGCAGCCCGATTGTTAAAGACCGGGGGATTGCTCGCAATTGAACATACTGAAACTCAAGGGGAGTCAATCGCTAAATTACTAAGTACTGACTTCACCCAAATATCATTACATCTTGATCTAACTGGCCGGCCGCGTTGGTCAAGTGCGATTAGGAGTAATTCATGAGCGAGATAGTTAAGTTAGCGCCAGAAGACTTTGCTGCCCAGGTGGCTCTGGCAGCAAAAGCAATTCGCGATGGTTATGTAATCGTGGTGCCACTAGAACATAGCTACGCCTATCTATGCGATGCCTTTAGCCACGATGCAGTTCGCACGATGCATGTTATGCGCGGAGATGCGTTGGGTGTGGCAGCTCAAGTTTTAATCTCAGATGCAACTCGCGCAGTTGGAATCATTCGTGATTCGAGTGCGGATCTGCAGAAGTTAACTGATGCGTTTTGGCCAGGTTTATTATCCGTAACAGCCAAACCACAGTTAGCACTTAATTGGGATCTAGGTGATGATCGCAATCTAGATCGCATCAATGTGCGAGTACCGGCTGCTGAGTTTGCTCGAGCAATCACTGCCGAAGTTGGCCCACTAGCAACAGCAAGTGCCACACTTGCTGGGCAGCCCGCAATAAATAGCATCGATGACATCTCAATTGATGGAACTCACTTGGCTTTGATTTTTGATGGTGGTCTGCTGCCAAAAGGACAACCAACAACGATTGTTGAAACCACCGAAACTGGGCTCAAAGTCGGGCGAATTGGGGCGATTTCACAGGCGCAATTGACTGAAGTCACGCCTGATATCTCACAAATTGGGAAGTAGTTTTAATCGGCTTCCTAATAGGATTCAGGTATGAGCGACGATACTTTCTACGGCCCAGATTTTGAGCTACTTTCAAAGCAAGATCCAGATATTGCTGGAGTTGTTTTATCTGAGCTAAAGCGTCAACAACAGAACCTGCAGCTAATTGCTAGTGAAAACTTCACTTCTCGCGCAGTTTTGGCAACACTGGGTTCAACTCTTTCAAATAAGTATGCCGAAGGTTATCCCGGTAAGCGTTACTACGGCGGTTGCGAAGAAGTTGATAAAGCCGAAATCATTGCCATCGATCGCGCTAAAGAGCTTTTCGGTGCTGACCATGCCAACGTGCAACCACATTCAGGTGCCAGTGCCAACATTGCGGTTTACCAAGCATTTACTAAACCTGGCGATACCGTGCTTGCAATGTCGCTGCCTCATGGTGGTCACTTAACTCATGGTTCAAAAGTTAACTTCTCGGGTAAGTGGTTTAACGTTGTTTCATACGGAGTTCGCGAAGATAATGAGTTAATCGATTACGATCAATTGCGCGATCTTGCGATAGCTAATAAGCCAAAAATGATTTGTAGCGGTGCAACTGCATACCCAAGTTTGATTGACTTTGAAAAAGTTCGCCAGATCTGCGATGAAGTTGGCGCAATCATGTGGGTGGATGCAGCGCACTTCATTGGTTTAGTGGCTGGCAAAGCGATTCCATCGCCTGTGCCGTATGCAGATGTTGTTTCATTTACTACTCACAAAGTTTTGCGTGGCCCTCGTGGCGGCATGATTTTGACTAAAGGCGAACATGCAGCCGCGATCGACAAGGCAGTTTTCCCAGGCATGCAAGGTGGCCCAATCATGTCTGCCGTAGCAGGCAAGGCTGTGGCGCTTAAAGAATGCGCTCAACCGGCTTATCAAAAGTATGCCAAGGACGTTATTACTAATGCTAAAGCCCTTGCTGCAGGCTTAGAAGCCGAAGGCATGCGCGCAGTTTCTGGCGGTACCCAAACCCACCTAGCGCTAATTGATATTCGTAGCACTGGCGTTAATGGCAAGGTCGCTGACGAACGTTGCGGTTTAGCGGGCATCAGCTTGAATAAGAATTCAATTCCATATGACCCAGAAGCGCCATCAGTAACAAGTGGTATTCGAGTTGGTTCGCCAGCGACAACTACCCAAGGCATGGGCGTTAACGAGATGAAAACTATTGCTAACTTAATTGCTCGCGCAGTTAAGAATGAAGACGAGAGCAAATTTGCTGGCATCAAGGCTGAAGTTCATGCTTTGACTGCGCAATTCCCCATCTACGAAGCTTAAGCAGCTCAATTCTCAATGCGTGAGTATCTAGTAACTCTACTTATCGCAGCAGCGCTCTGCTATTTAATCACCCCGTTAGTTCGAAAGTATGCAATCAAGTTTGGCGCAGTAGCTCAAGTTAGAACCCGCGATGCTCACACCACACCGACTGCTCGCTGGGGTGGAGTAGCAATGTGGCTGGCCATGACTTTTACATTCTTGATCGTCAATCACTTCTCATTAGTTGGAAAATCTTTTGGCCGCGAAGCTCAAGGAATTTTCTTGGCTGCCACATTTATAGTTTTGCTAGGTATGGCAGATGATCGTTATGAACTTGATTCACTAACTAAGTTAGCCGGCCAAGCATTGGCTGCTGGAATTTTATTGCTCTACGGTGTTCAAGTTCTCTGGATTCCAGCCAGTGAAGTAATCACGTTGCCAGCCAGCATTGGTCAGTTCTTAACAGTATTAATTGTGCTGGTAACGATAAATGCGGTGAACTTTATAGATGGGTTAGATGGGCTAGCTGCCGGAATTGTGGCCGTATCTGCTGCTGCGTTCTTTGCTTTTTCTTATTTATTGGCAGTTGTTTATGGCTTTTCGCGCGCTGGCGCCCCGTCTCTTATGACAGCAGTAATCATTGGCGTTTGCATTGGTTTCTTGCCACATAACTGGCACCCGGCCCGCATTTTCATGGGTGATTCTGGTTCGATGTTGCTCGGTTTAGTTCTAGCTGCATCTGCAATTACCTTAACTGGCCAAATTGATCCAAATGCAATATCTGAGGCAAAACTTGGGCCAACGTTGCTGCCGCTATTTCTACCTTTTGCAGTTTTAGCTATTCCGCTTTCAGATTTAGTGCTGGCCGTTATTCGACGGATAGCAAAAGGAAAGTCACCGTTCTCCCCAGATAAAGAACATCTACATCACCGATTAATGAGTGCTGGTAAGACGCAACAGCGCACCGCAGTGATTATGTATTTAGCAACAGCCACAATTGCATTTCCGGTAACAGTTGCAGCGTTTCAACCAATTTGGGTCGCAGCACTTTCAGCGGTAGTTTTATTAGCGATCACAATTTCGGTATATCGATTTAAACTTGAAAAGGTGGCGAAAATTAATGGCTAAGAATGATCCAGAGAGTCAGTTACTGCGCGGAGCGCTGATTCCATCATTTGCAGTTGGTGTGGTTGCAATTGCGATTGCTACTTTTGTGCAAGGTAAAGCTGGTTTATTTGGCGCAATACTTGCTCAATTCATTGTGGTGATCTTCTTTGCAGTCCATCTTTTTGTCTCTCGACTTTCGACCAAGCTAGATCCATTGAGCACATTCGCACTTGCGCTCTTTTCTTACTTCGCCAAACTTCTTTTATTAACTGGATTCCTAATTGCCTTAACTCGGCTAACTTCGCGAGATACGATCGATCGTGCCAGTTTTGGAATAACCGCAATTGCGCTGACTTTTGCCTGGCTAGGCGGGGAAATTGCTAGTTACCTGAAATTGCGGTTGCATTTACCCCTACCCCCTAAACCGGGCCAGCAGTAAGATCGCTGGTGAAGAGCAATAAATAGGTAAGGAGCTCGAAATGGCAATGAAAGATGAAGGCAACGCCCTCTGGTCGATCTTTGGCTATCTCCTTTCCGGCATGCTCTTTTGGGGCGGGGTTGGATACGGGCTGGATAAATGGCTCAACCAGGGCTATTTCCTTTTAGTTGGTTTACTGCTTGGAATTGGCGCTGCGATCTACCTGGTTTGGCTCCGATTCGGCCGCGAATAGGCCTGAAAAAGTCTCAGCCGCTAGTAACCCAATCCACAGTGGTTGGATTTCACACAGGTGCCCCTTAAGACATAAGGTTGCCCCGTCTTAGTTGGTATCTGGATTAAAAAGGGGTGTGCGTGCGCTCGCTATTTAGACTTAGCGGAGAAGGCGAAGGATTCGTCCCGCCAAGCAGCAATGACTTCGAATTGCCACCCGTTTTTGGCGATAACGCATTTACCACAAAACCAATTCTCCTAGTTTTCTTATCAGTAATTTTAGTTTCAGTTTTCTTCTTACTTTCATCACGCAAAGCAGCAGTTGTTCCTTCCAAGCTGCAATTTGCTGGTGAATCAATCTATAGCTTTGTGCGCAATGACCTAGGCCGCGACATTATCGGCCACGAATTCATGCGATTTGTGCCTTATTTATTCACACTATTTACCTTCGTACTAACTAATAACATCTTCGGAATTGTGCCGTTCTTGCAATTCCCAACCATGTCACGCGTGAGCTTCCCGTATGTCTTGGCCGTATTTACCTTCGTAGTTTTCCACTACGTCGGAATTCGCAAGCAAGGCATCGTTAAATATCTCAAAGAGATCATGTTCATGCCTGGTGTGCCAAAGCCAGTCTATATTTTGCTAACTCCAATTGAATTAGCAACCTTCTTCTTAGTTCGCCCGCTAACACTTTCACTTCGTTTATTCGCAAATATGTTTGCTGGCCACTTACTACTTTTAGTTTTCATCTTGGGTGGAGAACATCTATTCCAAGGTGTGCTCGGTTTGAAGTTGATCAGTCCATTTGCTTTCGCATTTGGTATCGGTCTTACTTTCTTCGAGTTCATGGTCCAATGTCTACAGGCGTATATCTTTACTCTGTTGACCGCTCTATATATCGCCGGCGCCCTTGCCGACGAGCACTAGCTATAAAAAACTAATAACTAACGAAAGGTAAGAAAATGACAGGCACACTCAACCTGGTCGGTTATGGCCTCTCTGCAATCGGACCCGCGATTGCAACCGGAATGATCTTCGCTGCTTACATCAGTGGCGTAGCTCGTCAACCTGAAGCACGCAGCGTTCTACAGCCAATTGCCTTCCTTGGATTCGCACTTGCTGAAGCGCTTGCACTATTCGGTCTAGTTCTAGCTTTCGTTCTCTAATCCAGCGATCTATTTAAACCAGAAGCAATTAGAGAAAATCTAGAGATAGGTAACTAATGGAGAATTCACTTTATGCAGCAGCGGAGAAAGTTAATCCGCTTGTTCCGCATACTGCCGAGCTAATTGTTGGCGCAGTCGCCTTCCTATTGCTCTTCTTAGTTTTGCGTAGTCGTGTTGTGCCAATGTTTGAAAAAGCATTCACAGAGCGCACTGCTGCAATTCAAGGCGGTATGGAACGTGCTGAAAAAGCTCAACTCGAAGCTCAACGCGCACTAGCGCAGTACAACGATCAGCTTTCAACAGCTCGCGAAGAAGCGCAGAAGATGCGCGAAGACGCACGAGTTCAAGGAACTGCCATCGTTGAAGAACTTCGAGTTAAGGCACAAGAAGAAGCAGCTCGCATCACGGCAGCTGCACATGCATCGATCGAGTCCGAACGTCAGCAAGCCGTTACTTCGCTTCGTAGTGAAGTGGGCGCACTTGCAGTTGAACTCGCATCAAAGATCGTCGGCGAAGCGCTAGATGACCAGGCTCGACAATCACGTATTGTCGATCGCTTCCTTGATGAT
>CANLAY010000042.1 GCA_947488635.1 Candidatus Nanopelagicaceae bacterium | reverse complement strand
TAAATTCGGAATCTTGGCTAGATATTTAAATCCAGTTAGCGTTTCAGTGAAATCCAAATTGTAATGTTTAGCAATCTTGCTCAAAATTGAGGACGAGACAATTGAATTTGCCAGTATTCCTGATTTGGTATTGCGGGCAATTGATTCACCTAAAACCACACCTAGTTCATCGCCACGAAGCATGCGCCAACCAGTTTTTGGATCCTTAATTGCTGCCGCACAGCGATCAGCATCGGGATCATTGGCTATTACTAAATCAGCGTCAAATGCTGTGGCAGTTTCTAGCGCTAAATCAATTGCGCCTGGTTCTTCAGGATTCGGAAATGCCACAGTTGGAAAATCTGGATCTGGATCAGCTTGCGCATCAACCAAAATTAGCGAGGCAAACCCAGCTTTATGAAATACCCGTTGCAAAGTCTTGGTACCAACCCCATGCATCGCGGTGTAAACAATTTTAAGATCAGCCGGTCTTGGTCCTAAGAGCGCAGTGCGCGATGTGTATTTGTGAACGATCTCTTCATCCAAAACTTCCCAGTTAGTGCCACGTGGCTGTGATTTAAGCGAAGTTACTTGATCGATCTGCTTTGAAATTGATTTATCCGTTGGCGTAATAATCTGGCTACCGCGATATTCAATGCCATCAACGGTGCCACCTAAGTAGACCTTGTAACCATTATCTTGGGGTGGGTTATGGCTAGCAGTCACCATTACGCCAACATCAACGCCTAATTCATTTACCGCAAACGCTAAAACTGGCGTTGGTAGCGGACGGGGTAAGACATAAACTTTCATGCCAGCGCCACTAAAGATCTCGGCACTGGTTTGCGTGAAATCTTCAGAACCATGACGCGCATCGCGACCAATAACCACGCTAGTTAGACCGCGTTCTTTCATATAGGCAACGAGGCCAGCTGCGGTGCGACCAACAACTGCATTATTCATGCATGAGGGACCGGGGCCAATTGGACCACGCAATCCAGCAGTTCCAAATTGTAAAAAGCCATTGAAGTATTTACGTAGTTCCACTTCGTTTCCGGCATCTAGCAGGGATTGTAATTGCGCTGCAGTTTTTGGATCCGGATCATCTGCAATCCAGGCTGAAACTTCAGCAGCTAATTGTTGATCCATGTTCGCAGATTAACTTAAACTAACTTTGGAATAACATTTTTCAATAACTTACCCATGCGATCTGCGGCTGCTTTACCAGCTGCAATTACTTCCTCATGGTTTAACTTCTCGCCAGTCACGCCTGCGGCAGCATTAGTTACTAATGAGATACCAAGAACTTCCGCGCCTAGGGCATGAGCGGCAATTGCTTCAGGCACTGTAGACATACCAACTAAGTCAGCGCCCATCCCGCGCATCATCAAAATCTCAGCTGGTGTTTCATAAGTTGGGCCACGCCAGTGCACGTAAACACCTTCAGCCAAAGATTCATCTTCGCCCTTAACGATGGCACGAATTCGCTTGCTATATAAATCTGTTAAATCTACAAAGTTGGCACCTTCAAGTGGGGAAGCAGCTGTTAGTGAGATATGGTCACGAATCAAAACTGGTTGGCCAACTTTATAGTTGGTATTAATGCCACCGCAGGCGTTGGTTAGAACGACAACTTTGCAACCTGCTTTAACTGCAGTGCGAACGCCATGGACTACTGGTTCCATTCCCTTACCTTCGTAAAGGTGGGTGCGACCAAGGAAAACTAGAACTCGAACTGTTTTGCCGTTTTCAATAATTTCATAAGAACGCACTTTTCCAGAATGACCTTCAACTGCAGGTGCTAAAAATCCTGGCAATTCGTGCGCATCGCATTCAAACTTTGGTGTGCCCAAAGCATCGGTTGCGCTAACCCAACCTGAGCCCATTACTAAAGCGACATCGTGGGCGGGGACACCTGACCGTTTTGCGATTTCAGCAGCGGCAGATTCAGCGTTAATTAGCGGTTGGCTCATGCCTCAATAATGTCACAGAGCACGGTGCCGCTAGTAACGCTCTCGCCAATTACCGCAGTTAAGTTAGAGATCACACCAGAGCGATGAGCCATTAGTGGCTGCTCCATTTTCATGGCTTCAAGCACGATTACTAGATCGCCTTTTTCAACGCTTTGGCCTTGGGTTACTGCAACTTTTACGACCGTACCTTGCATTGGGCTAGTTAAACCCACGCCGCCGGAACCGCCAGCGAGTGCATCTTTTGCACGATGGCGCTTCACAACTGGTTCTGGTGCATGAACCAAGATCTCAAAACGCTTGCCATTAATTTCTGCGACTAAATGATCAGCTGCTGCTTTGGTCTGTGCTTCTAGTGGCAGGATTTTAAACTCCGGAATCTGGTTGTTAAATTCTTTCTCGATGTAGCTGGTATAGACCTTGAATTCATCGGTGAAAGCGGGATCTTGCAAAATCGCTTGATGAAATGGAAGCGCAGTTGCCATTCCTTCAATTGTGAATTCAGCAATGGCGCGACGAGCTCGAGTAATTGCTTGTTCACGTGTTGCCCCAGTGACAATTAATTTAGCGAGCAATGAATCAAAGTTTCCAGTGATGGCATCGCCAGTTCGAAAACCGGTATCTACTCTTACACCTGGGCCAGATGGAAGTGACATTTTGGTGATCCGACCAGGGGCGGGCAAGAAAGAACGACCTGGATCTTCACCATTGATTCGGAATTCTATGGCGTGTCCACGAATTACTGGATCGGTATACCCAAGTTCTTCGCCTATTGCGATGCGGAATTGTTCACGAACTAAGTCGATGCCAGTTACTTCTTCAGTTACCGGATGCTCAACTTGCAAACGGGTGTTTACTTCTAGGAATGAGATCGTGCCATCAACACCGACTAAGAATTCGCAGGTACCGGCACCGATGTAACCAGCTTCTTTCATAATGGCTTTAGAGGCGCGGTAGAGCTCTTCATTTTGCGCATCAGTTAAGAATGGCGCAGGTGCCTCTTCAACTAATTTTTGATGACGGCGTTGCAATGAGCAGTCGCGCGTACTAATTACTGCAGCATTGCCGAATTTATCTACTAGTACTTGAGTCTCAACGTGACGCGGTTTATCTAAGTAACGCTCAACAAAGCACTCACCGCGTCCAAAGCCAGCTATAGCTTCACGAACGGCTGATGCAAAAGCTTCGGGAATTTCTTCCATTGTGAAAGCGATCTTTAGTCCGCGACCGCCACCGCCATGCGCCGCTTTAATCGCCACAGGTAGGCCATGTTCTTTAGCAAAAGCAATAATCTCATCGTGGTTATTAACTGGATCAGCAGTTCCGGCTACAAGTGGTGCGCCAGCCTTGGCGGCAATTTTACGAGCTGAAACTTTATCGCCAAGTGCTCTAATCGCTGCCGGTGGGGGACCGATCCAAATTAAGCCAGCATCTATTACTGCTTGCGCAAAGTCAGCATTTTCAGAGAGAAAGCCATAACCAGGGTGAACTGAATCGGCTCCAGATTTCTTAGCGATGGCAATTAGCTTCTCAATATCTAAATATGTCTGAGCTGCAGTCGTGCCGCTTAATGAATATGCTGAATCTGCCATCTGCGCATGCATTGAATCACGATCAGTTTCGGAGTAAACCGCAACACTTTCAATGCCATGGTCACTACATGCGCGAATAACGCGAACTGCAATCTCGCCGCGATTAGCAATTAGAACACGTTTCATCCGAGCTCCTTAACTTGCGGCCAGGTGTATCCAAGTTCAGTCATTGCCGCACGCAGGAATGGCATTGAGATACCAACTACGTTTGTGTAATCGCCTTCGATACTTGGAATAAATGGCGAACTAAAACCATCGAGAGTAAAGCCACCTGCAACATGTAATGGTTCACCAGTTGAAACATAATCGGCAATTTCTAGATCGGTCATATCCGAAAAAGTAACTTTAGTAGTTACGCGATCTGAGATCTCGCGGTCTTTACTGGTATCAATAATGCAATGGCCAGTATGTAATAAGCCTGAATTACCGCGCACCCGACTAGCTCGTTCAGTGGCTACATCTGCAGTCCCTGGTTTTCCGAGTGAAACTCCGTCGAATTCAAAGGTGGAATCACAGGCAATAATTACCGCATCCCCTGAAATCTGTTCGCGAACCGTATGTGCTTTAGTGATTGCAAGGGCAATCACCATATCGGCAGGTGACATAGCGTTGAAAAAATCAGTCTCTTCATCGACATGGCTGACCATGATCTCTGGTTTCAAGCCAGCTGACTCGAGTAGTCGTCTGCGTGAAGTAGATGCTGAAGCTAAAATCAATCTAGTCATCTTAGAAATTACGTCCTGAACCGAACTTAATTTGTTGCGGGAGTTGCGTGCGCATCAATGGCATCGCCCAGACACTTCGCTTAACAACTGGTTTTAGTTCTTCACGTTTGTGATTTGCTAAGGCAAGTTCGATTGCAACAAGTTCATCGGCAGAAGGATTTCCAGCAGTGACGCTAAATGTGGTTTTTGGCGCAGTCATTAGAGTGGAATGTTTCCGTGCTTGCGAGGCGGTAGTACATCGCGCTTAGTTTTCAGAGATTTAAATGCCTTAGTGATGTATTCACGAGATTGGTTTGGCTCGATAACAGCATCGACATATCCACGTTCAGCGGCTAAGTAAGGATTAGCTAAAGTTTCGTTGTACTCAGTAATTAATTCTGCACGCTTGCTTTCTGGATCTGGTGCATTTTTTAGCTCATTGCGGTAGAGAATATTTACCGCACCCTGAGCGCCCATAACTGCAATTTCAGCACTTGGCCAAGCTAAATTGATATCGGCACCAATATATTTTGAGCCCATCACAATGAATGCGCCACCATAGGCTTTACGCGTAATCAAAGTAACTAGCGGCACCGAAGCTTCAGCGTAGGCGTAAAGTAATTTAGCACCGCGGCGGAGTATGCCATCCCACTCTTGTTCAGTTCCGGGCAAGAAGCCAGGCACATCAACCAAGGTAAGAATTGGAATATTAAAGGCATCGCAGAAACGTAAGAAGCGCGCCGCTTTTTCACTGGAATTAATATCTAGCGTGCCAGCTAAATGCTGCGGCTGATTAGCGATGATGCCAACTGACTCACCTTCAATGCGACCAAAGCCAACCACGATGTTAGGCGCGTATAGAGAATGCACTTCGAGAAATTCACCTTCATCAAGGAGTGCCTGAATCAAGACCTTCATGTCGTAAGGCTGATTAGGACTATCTGGAATCAAAGTATCTAGTGCGTTGTCCGTTAACTTTTTTTCCAAGCTCTCAGTAGCTGGTAAATGTGGAGCGCCATCCATGTTGTTACTTGGTAAATATGAAAGAAGCGCTTTGACGTAATCGATCGCATCGTCTTCATTTTGAGCTAAGTAATGTGAGTTACCAGTCTTGGTGTTGTGTGTATGAGCACCACCAAGTTCTTCCATGCCAACTTCTTCGCCAGTTACTGTCTTAATGACATCTGGTCCGGTAATAAACATATGTGAAGTCTCATTAACCATCACGGTAAAATCTGTAAGCGCTGGTGAATAAGCAGCGCCACCTGCGCAGGGGCCAAGAATTAATGAAATCTGGGGAATCACACCAGATGAACGAGTATTTAACCTAAAGATGCGGCCATATCCGCTGAGAGCCGACACTCCTTCTTGAATACGAGCGCCACCAGAATCACTAATTCCGATTAAGGGCATGCCATTCTTAAGCGCGTATTCCATAATCTTGACGATCTTCTCGGCCATAACTTCACCGAGACTTCCGCCCATAACTGTGAAATCTTGAGAGAAGAGAGCGATATTGCGACCATCAATTGTGGCGATACCAATAATTACGCCATCTCCGTACGGACGATTCTTCTCCATGCCGAAATTGACTGAACGGTGTCGAGCAAATTCATCGAACTCAGTAAAAGAACCAGGGTCTACTAGTTTTTCAACGCGCTCGCGCGCAGTCATCTTTCCTTTGGCATGTTGCTTATCAATCGCACTTTCTGAACCAGCATGGACCGCTTCGTTAAGGCGATTGCGAAGATCTTCAATTTTTCCGGCAGTAGTATGCAGATCTGGCTTCATGCCCCTACGTTACTAGTTATGGAGGTCGAAATGGTTCGAGAAGCACTAAATGAGAGTGCGATGAACGCAACATTGCGCGGCAGTTACTGGCGGGTAAGCGTTTTTCAAAGCATTACATCCACCCAAACCGAACTTATCGGAAAAGAAAATCTGCAACATGGTGATGTCTATGTAACCGAATATCAAAGCGGCGGCCGCGGCAGATTAGATCGCACTTTCGAAGCAACCGAATCTAGTGCACTTCTTTTTTCAATCTACCTCGAACCAAAGCGAAGTAACTTGGAGTGGAGTGTAATTTCATTACTAACAGGGCTTAGTTTAGTAAATGCGTTAAAGAGTTTGGATGCAAAAGTTGCGACTAATTTAAAGTGGCCGAATGATTTACTTATCGGCGATAAGAAACTTGCTGGCATTTTGGTGGAAGCCAGAGATAACGGAGTCGTAGTTGGTATTGGGCTAAATGTGGCTATGAATAAATCTGAGTTACCTGTGCCAACAGCTACATCATTAGCGCTAGAAAATTTCACCGAATTAAATCGCAACATTATTTTGCCTGAGATTTTAAAAAACTTTGCCCTTACCATCGGGCTCTGGGAGAGCGGCTCGAGCATCGCCTTAGAGCAATATCGCCATGTTAGTTCTACTCTAGGCAAAGAGGTTGAAGTTCACTTGCCTTCGGGTGAAATTCTTAACTCACGCGCGATGGGAATCAATGAAGTGGGCGAACTGCAGTTAGCCAGCGGTGCTCGAGTTAACGTAGGCGATGTGATTCACCTACGATAGGCAAGTGAAATCGTCCTTTCCTCGTGTGGGCATAATCGGTGCCGGCCAACTTGGCCGAATGAGTGCCGCACCTGCAGCAGCGCTAGGAATCGATCTAGTTTTACTTGCACAATCTGCAACTGATTCTGGCGCGCAAGTCGCTGCATTTGAAGTTGGCGATTATCGCGATCTAGTTCAGGTTCGCGAATTTGCCAAGAATTGTGACTTACTTACTTTTGAGCATGAACTTATTCCGATCTCAGTCATTAGAGCTCTAGAAAATGAGGGCGTTAAGTTCTATCCAACTTCGGAGAGTTTTATTTACTCGCAAGATAAAGCTGCAATGCGTGAAAAGTTAGCAAATTATCTAGCCCCTAAATGGCAAGTTGTCACCAAAGCAGATGAAGTTTTGGAATATCCAGTCATCGCTAAGTCAATCTCTGGTGGCTATGACGGCCGTGGTGTGTGGAAAGTTAATACCGAAAGCGAACTTTCTGCGATCTTGTTAGAGAATCCTAAGTTACTGGTTGAAGAATTAATTGATTTTGATTTTGAAATTTCCGTAATGGTGGCTCGTTCACCTCATGGACAAGCCGCAACCTGGGCGCCTACTCAAACAGTACAAAGTGATGGCATCTGCACCATGACGATTGCGCCGGCTCCCAATTTATCCGAAGCACTTGGCCAACAAGCACAACAAATATCGCTAAGTATCGCCGCTGAAATTAAATTAGTCGGGGTCATGGCGGTTGAAATGCTTGTTAAAGGCGACCAGTTGTTTATCAATGAGTTAGCAATGCGCCCACACAACTCGGGTCACTGGACGATCGATGGGTCGGTTACAAGTCAGTTTGAGCAACACTTGCGCGCGATCTTAGATTTGCCGCTAGGGGATACCTCGATGACTGC
>CANLAY010000041.1 GCA_947488635.1 Candidatus Nanopelagicaceae bacterium | reverse complement strand
TTTGCCGCCCAGGTATCTAGCGCTGCTTGCATTTCAGCACGTGCCCAAATCGGAAATGAGTTATAGGTAATGGCAAACTTTGAAAGCTTCTCTAAATTTGCAGAGGGTGCACTCTTTGCAGTTGTTGCATTAGCCACAGGTGCTGAATCACCAGCAAAAGTATGGCCCCATACCGTGGCCGGCCGAACTCGAACTTGAGCTTGCGCAGAAGGCGCTAGTAAAGAGGTCGAAATCAACGCAGCGGAAAGTAGTGCGATGCTTAAATTCGCTCTCTTTGTACTGGATCTGCCCCACATATTGCGCAACGCTATCAGGGTGAGATGATTGTCCTATGACCGCCCAGCCTAAAATTTCCCGTGAAATTCACCCCTCGGAATACTCCGAGATATTTAATCGGCTGCGCCAAGAACCTGCGATTTCTATGCAGAATTCAGTAGGAAATTCTCGACCTGAACCAACGCTAGATGAAGCTCGGGAAGATTTAGCGCGTGCAATTGGCGAAGTTGCCCACTCACTTTTTGCCAAAAAATATGGACCCATGGTTGCAACCGTTACAAAAACCACTGCCGAAGCAGTTCTAAAAGATCTCGAGAAGAACGCCTATCGCGCCAAGAATGATGCAACTTTGATTGCCCAAGAACTCATTGATCGCGCGATTACAAAAAACCGGGGCAAGAAGAAGTGACAGTGGTAACTGTTTACTCTAGAAAGAACTGCCATCTTTGCGATGTAGCCATGGAAAGTTTGGAATCAGTTAAAGCCGAGTTAGATTTCCAAATCGAAAAGATCTACATCGATGGCGATACTGAATTAACTAACAAATATGGTGAAGAAGTGCCAGTAATTCATATCGATGGCAAGCATCACGATATGTTTAGAGTGGATCTAGAACGCTTTAGATCTTACCTTGAAAAACATCGTCAGCATCAATAATTCGATACGAGTAACCCTGTTCAGCTAAGAATCGCTGGCGATTTTGCGCGAAGTCTTGATCCACAGTGTCACGCGAAACTACTGAATAAAATATCGCGCCACGGCCATCAGACTTTGGACGCAAGATGCGACCTAACCGCTGAGCTTCTTCTTGGCGAGAACCAAAAGCACCTGATACTTGAATCGCAATTGTGGCATCTGGTAAATCAATTGAGAAGTTAGCCACTTTAGATACAACTAAACACTTGATTTCGCCCGTGCGAAATAGTCCAAATAAACGTTCGCGCTCTTTAACAGGGGTATCGCCTTTAATTAGCGGAACCCCAAGGACTTCAGATAGTTCATCAAGCTGCGAAATGTATTGGCCAATTACCAATACTTGATCAGCGGCATGACGTTCAACAAGTGCTTCAACAACCTTACGTTTTGTAGCAGTTGTCGAGCAGTATCGATAACGTTCTTCAGGCTCAGCAGTTGCATACAACATGCGTTCAGATTCGGTTAGATTCACGCGTACTTCAACACATTCTGCCGGCGCGATATAGCCCTGAGATTCAATCTCTTTCCAGGGCACATCAAAGCGTTTCGGCCCAATAAGGCTAAATACTTCGCCTTCCATGCCATCTTCACGTACTAGCGTTGCAGTCAAACCTAAACGACGACGCGATTGAATGTCGGCAGTAAAACGGAAAATTGGCGCCGGCAATAAGTGAACTTCGTCGTAAATAATCAAACCCCAGTCATGCGTATCAAAGAGATCTAAGTGCGCATAAACACCATTCTTCTTCTTAGTCATAACTTGATAGGTAGCAATAGTTACTGGCCTGATCTCTTTTTTAGCACCTGAATACTCGCCAATTTCATCTTCATTCAACGTCGTGCGCTTTAGCAATTCATCGCGCCACTGACGGGCAGCAACTGTGTTGGTTACCAAAATCAAAGTTGTGGCTTTGGCATGTGCCATTGCAGCTGCGCCAACAATAGTTTTTCCAGCTCCACATGGAAGTACAACGACACCAGAGCCACCATGCCAGAAACCTTCAGCAGCTAGTTCTTGGTAAGGACGAATTTTCCAATCTTTTTGCACTAATGCAATTTCATGTGCTTGGCCATCGACGTAGCCAGCGAAATCTTCGGCCGGCCAACCCAGACGCAAAAGCGATTGCTTAATTGCGCCACGTTGGCTCGGATGAACAGCCACAGTTTCTTTATCAATGCGAACGCCAAGCAGCGGCGCAATTTTCTTAGCCCGAATAACTTCTTCAAGAACAGCGCTGTCTTTGGTAATCAAAATAAGTCCGTGAACTGGGTCCGCCTCTAGCCGTAAGCGACCATAACGCGACATGGTTTCGGCAACATCGACTAATAATGAGTGGGGAACTGCGTAGCGAGAATATTTAATTAACGTATCAATTACTTGCTCTGCATCGTGGCCAGCAGCACGGGCATTCCACAGACCTAAATTAGTCAGCCGGTAAGTATGAATGTGTTCAGGCGAGCGCTCTAATTCAGCAAAAGGCGCAATAGCGCGTCGGCATTCAACCGAACCCGGATGATCGATATCTAAGAGCAGTGTTTTATCGCTCTGGACAATCAGCGGGCCATCAGTCATTTAGGAGGTCCTTAATAAAGGCGTGCAGGAAGTCAGTTCGTTGGTGCATTGCGCTAACACTTGCCCATTCAGTGAGGGCATGCGCGCCGCCACCAATTGCGCCTAAACCATCTAGAACTTGGGCACCAGCAGCTGCGGCAAAGTTGCCATCGCTAGCACCACCAACTGAGGCATGACCTAGTACCGGAATTCCGATTGTTGCGGCAACTTTTTCGGCTCGCTCGTAAAGTTCTTTAGTAGCAGCAGGTTCTAGTGGTGGACGATTTAAGCTACCAATAACTTCAATGCGAGCAGCAGGGTTACTTGGCTTTAACGCCTTGATAGCTGCATCAACACGTAACAATTCATTCGTTGAATATGAACGTGCATCAATATCGAGTACAGCTAAATCCGGAACTGAATTAGTTGTCGTGCCAGCGCTTAGCATGGTTGGCACAACTGTGGTTCCGTGTTCAGAATTTTCAAGGGCTGCAAGTTGTAAAACTAAATGTGAAATTTCAACGGTTGAATTGATTCCTTTTTCGGGTTCCAGACCCGCATGAGCAGCACGTCCATGCACTTTTACTTGATACATCGAGGTTCCCTTGCGGCCAGTTTTAACTTTGCCATCAAGTGATGCCTCAAGTACTAAAACTGCTTTAGCGTTTTTGGAAAGTTCTTTAATTAAATTGCGTGATGCGTGGCTACCCGTTTCTTCATCAGTTGTTGCAACTAGCGCAACTGATCCGTCAATTCCCTTAAGCGCAAAGAGCGCTTGCAAGAAGCCAACTTTCATATCAAAAGTTCCGGGCCCACGAATAACATCACCATTGACTTCAAATAGTGGTTGGTATGAACCTTTTGGCCAAACGGTATCTAAATGTGCAAGCAAAACGATTTCAGGTTTGGCATCGCCCCACCAGAAAACTGGGCGACCTTCGATTTCACGAATCTGTGCCGGCGTTCCTAAAACATCAGCTGCAATTGCACTGGCAACTTCGACAACTTCGCGACAAGCGGCGAGATCTTCGGTGGGGGATTCGCAGCGAACTAAGGTCTCGAGAGCGCTAAGCATTAGGTCAGGCATAGGGTTAAGTCTGCCGTATTCGGGACTTTGGGCGTCGGTCATAGCGGTGCGACCCCGGTAATACGCGGGATTCGAAAGCTTTGCATCTCGCCAGTGGCATGATCTCGAGCCACTAAGGCACCTGCCGATATTTTTATTGGGTCAACTATGCGATGTGAAACGGCGCCATTGTTATCGGCATAACCAATCGAAAGTGCCTGTTGCTTTTCAACATAGATTGCCAATAGATCCATAGTTTCATTTGCGGTAGTTCGCGGCAGTGAACCCAAAGCATTTGCGGCTGAGTCACGAATTTTACTCTGCTTATGACTAGATTTCTCGCCAGCTCTAATTGAACGCACTGCGGCAGACAAAGTTGATTCTGTTGGCGGATCAATTTCACCAATTACCCGTGGTGGCTTTGGTTTTGCTTTTGCGCGGTGAGAGCGATGGCCAGTGATTAAGGCTCCGTTACTTGCCTCAGCTGCTGGTAAGTAACCAGCACTACGCAAAACATTCATGGCATCTGCAGCATCCAAATCGCAGATCAAAACTTCAGCGGCAATTTTTCTTAGCGAAAGAACATCAAGGCGCTTATCGCTCATGATCTGCGCAATAAGTGAAGTGTCTTCACAACGGATAAAGCTGGCTGTGTTGCCAACACGCAGCTTCCCATGTTTCTTAGCAACATCGGCAATCAAATATTCTAGTGGTTGTGGCATTGGAGTTTTTGAAGTCTTAACTAAGAAGGTCCGAATTTCTTCACCACTCTTGCCATGATCAAGCCCACGACGAATCGATGCTTCGCTGAATCGGAAAACAGTTGCCCCGCCTCGACTTTCAATGTCAGCAACAGCGGAAAGATCACGCGCAATGTCATGCTCTAGTGGTCCCGGTGCAATTGCAGTGTTATCACTTTGAATCAAAATATGGTCAACCGGTTTTGGTAGATCGGTATCGATACCAATCTCATTAGCACCATTCATAAACGCTCGCCCATACTTTGCTGATGCGCCTTGACCAGTGAACCCCAGCCATTCAGCCTCACGCAGCGTCCAGGCAATAAGTTCTTCTTGAATGCCCGGATTACGCTTACTTGGCGAGATCCATTTAACCGTGCGCGTAAAGCTAGCTAGTTCAGGTGCCAGGTTTGGTTGTTCATTGAGCAACTTAATTACCAATTTACGGGTGCTAGCCGCATTTACGCGATCGAGTTCGGGGCCAAGGGCAGCAACGCTCTTTGCTTCGCCGCGACCAACTAGGCCGCTAACGCGTGAAGTTGTTAGCCAATTTGCTGCCAAAGAACTCCAACGAGTTTCGGCGCTTTGGGTTAACCAAATATCAAAGTTATTACTTGGCAAAATACGATCATCGCCATCGATAGTTAGCAACCCAGCTAAGTAAGCAAGTTCAGCAATGAATGCAGCACAATTCTCATCGATTCCGATATGTGCTGAAATTAATTTCAAGTCACGAACACCGAGACCGCCAGAACGAAGCGCATCTGCTGGTTCTTGTGCCCAGAAGTGAAGTAGCTCTTCGACCCAACCAAGCACTGTTGCGATATTTGCAGCCGCAGCCATGTTTACAGATTTCTCAACTCGTTTAGTTCCGGTTACGCCAGGTGCGGTACTTTCGTAACTCTTATGAACTTTTCCACCGCGTAAGAAAATTCCGACTTCGCGTGGCATGATTACAGTGCGCTGATCTAGCGGAACGAGAAACTTTCGATCTAGCAACCAAGCAATTCCAGGACCTGGATTCTTAATGTCACCAACGCTTCCGCGAGGTGGTCCCCAAATTAATTGGGTAAGCACACGATTAGCAGCTTCTGGCGCTTCGTTTAATTCTGTCAGTTTTAATTTTGCAAGAGAAGCTGGCCCCAGACCTGCTGGTTCATTAATTAAGAGTTGGCTTACCGAAGTAGGTAGTCGCAAAGCTTTTTCAGTTGGATAGATCAGCCCAAAAGATATAAGTCGCACGACTGCAATGGCGGCATCCTTATGGGTAATTGAAATAACGTTTTTAAGCGTAAATTCTTCATCTAGCGCAACACATGCTTCGAGAATTTGGAATTCAAACTCGGTTAGCGAATCAACTGCGCGCGCAATACTGTGTGAAGATGAAGCTCGAACTGCAAGGGATGCTAAATCTGGCGGAACCGGTGAGACTAAATCGGGGCGAGCAGCAAAAAGCTCAGATAAACCGGCATCGTCAAGCGAGCGCAGATAGTCAGTAAATGAGCGAATTTCCATAACCGCCCTACATTAGTGGAAAGAAGGTCGATCCGCCTATTTGAGTACTCGACTAGCGAGATTTACGAGGGCGTAACCAAGTTAGGACGGCTGCCAATCGGCTAACGAGTGGCCCAAAAATTTGGCTAAATTTGCGGCCCCGGCGAAATTCATGTATTGGCCAGCCTTCACTCATTGCTCGTATTTGCAATATTGCATCAGGGTTAATTGCATTTGGTTTTCCTACCGCTCTAAGCAATGGCAGATCATTATGGCTATCTGAGTATGAGTAACACTGCGCTAGATCAAAATCTCGCTCTTCCGCTAATTTCTTAATTGCAACAGCTTTTTCAGCACCATGCAACAAATTACCTTCTAAAGTTCCGGTGTATTTTCCATCTTTGATGGTTGCTTTACTTCCGAGAGCGCCAGTAAAACCTAACCGATTTGCAATCAGAATTGCCATATCTTCAGGGGCTGCAGTAACTAGCCATACTTCTTCACCATTTGCTAAATGCGCACCAGCGATGTCTATCGTGCCTTGCCAAAGTGCGGGAGATACGAATTCATCATAAATTTCCTGACCGATTGCTTCAATCTCAGCAACACCATGGCCGCCAATAAAATCAGTTGCCGCATTCTGAAATTTAAGAATCTCTTCTTTATTTTCTTTACCGGTTAAGCGAAATCTCAGGTTGGCTAAGACGAAGCGCGAAATGTCAGCTTTGGTAAAGAAACCTCGCTGATACATGCCTCTTCCGAGAAAGTAGAGCGATGATCCGTGGATCAAGGTGTTATCTACATCGAAAAAGGCCGCTCGCTTTTGGGTGAGTGCCATGTCACTACCTTAGCGAGAGAACTCTAAATCCGACGCTTTATGCTTAGCGTATGACTTCAACTGTCCACGTTATTCGCCACGGCGAGGTAGAGAATCCTCAGAAGATTCTCTATGGCCGTCAACCAGGTTGGCGATTATCAGAGCGCGGCCAAGCGATGGCTAGCACTTTAGGTGAATGGGCAAAAGCAATTGATTTAGGCGCACTTTATGTTTCACCGCTACAAAGAGCCCAAGAGACTGCCGCCCCTATTGCTGCCGCACACAATATTTCAATTACCACCGATGACCGTCTAATTGAAGCCGCCAATATTTTTGAAGGCAAGCCATTTGGAATTGGTGATGGCGTCCTTAAGCATCCATCAGCATGGCGCCATTTATATAACCCTTGGAAACCATCTTGGGGCGAACCTTACGACGAACAGATCGCACGTATGTTGGCAGCAGTATTTGCAGCCAATAAAGCAGCAAACGGTAAGGATGCCATCTGTGTCTCGCATCAACTGCCAATTTGGATTTTGCGAAGTGCCATTGAAGGACGTCGATTGATTCATGATCCACGTAACCGTGAATGTTCATTAGCATCCGTCACCAGTATTCACTTTGATGATGAAGGTTTAATCTCAGATCTTTCTTACTCTGAACCAGCGAAACACTTGTTGCCGCCGAAAAAATGATTCGCAACTTACGTCGGTCAATCCTTGTAGCAGTTAGCGCACTTGTTCTGTCTAGCTGTGGAAACGGTGGAGTTTCAACCGCGCAAGAGAATTACATCTCTGGAAATGGCGCAGTAACTTTTATTTCAGCCGCTGATCGCACGATGGCACCAAAACTTAGTGGCGACACTTTGTACGGAACTAAATTTGATTTTGCAGGGAACCAGATTGCAGTTGTGAATGTTTGGGCCTCATGGTGCTCACCTTGTCGAGCTGAAATTCCAGCTTTAATTGCGCTGTCTGACAAGTACTCGGATGTGCAATTTATGGGGATTCTGACGCGAGATAACTTGGCTAATGCTGAAGTATTCGCCCGTCAATTAGCGGTTGCGTACCCTAATTTCATTGACGATTCGTTGCTGCTGGGCTTTCGCAA
>CANLAY010000040.1 GCA_947488635.1 Candidatus Nanopelagicaceae bacterium | reverse complement strand
ACTGAGGCAGCTAAGTTCTCAATTTCACTGGCATTAGAAATTATTCCTAGTTGATCGCGCAACCATTGAATCGCAGAACCAGTTACTGCAACTGAACCTTCGAGTGCGTATTGCACTGGTTCTTCTCCGAACTTAAAGCAGACCGTTGTAAGCAGACCGTTCTTTGATCTCACAATTTCATCGCCAGTATTTAAGAGTGCGAAGTTTCCGGTGCCGTAAGTGGTCTTTGAATCGCCGCGCGCAAAACAAAGTTGCCCAACCATCGCAGCCTGTTGGTCGCCCAGAATTCCGGCAATCGGAACTGCAGTGCCAAATGGGCCATTCGGATCAGTTGTTGCATAGATTTCGCCAGAGGATCTAATTTGCGGAAGCGTGGCTACGGGAATGTTGAATTGAGCTAGTAGCGATTGATCCCAGTTAAGTGTCTCTAGATTCATTAACATAGCGCGGCTGGCATTTGTGACATCGGTTAGATGCACGCCACCGTGGGCACCGCCAGATAAATTCCACAGTAGCCAAGAATCAATAGTTCCAAATCGAGCAGTTTGCTGATCAACTGCCTGCTGAACAGCAGGAACGTTATTCATTAGCCAATTAATTTTGCTAGCTGAAAAATAGGGCGCAATTGCCAAGCCTGTTTTATGGACTATTTCAGCCTTAATCTCTGGACTGAAACTCTCTAGATAGGCGGCAGTGCGAGTATCTTGCCAAACGATCGCGTTAGAAAGTGGTTTACCAGTTTTGCTATCCCAAGCCACTGTAGTTTCGCGTTGGTTAGTAATTCCAATGGCTGCTAGCTGTGAGCCAATAATTCCGGCTTGTTTAAGTGCGCCAATGATGACTTCTTGGGTGCGCGCCCAAATTTCAGCGGCATCATGTTCAACCCAACCTGCTTGCGGCATTATCTGGCGATGCTCTAGTTGGTGTTGCCCAACAATTTTGCCAGCACGATCAAAGATCATGAAGCGAGTACTGCTGGTGCCTTGATCTAGGCTGCCAATGAATGTTTCGCTCATATGGCTACCTTAATTCTTTATCTGATACTTACAACCATCTGTTGCGGGCGCAGGCGTAGCGCTCTTAGTTGGTGTTGGCGTAGGGGCTACGCCTTGCAATAACTCAAAGGTAACTGGAAGTTCAGTCGCTGCGTGAGTTTTTGTCTGGTCAATGAATTGAACTGTGCCGACCCAACTTCCGGCAGTGAAACCTATTATAGAAAGAGTCCAGAGACCACTTGCTGCCCGGGTGACAGTTTGGGTTAGCTTTGGTTTATCAATTGAAAGTGGATCATAGGCAAACCGCACAGTGCCGGTAACAGCTGGCGAACCATCAGGGCGATTTACCCCGACGCTAAAGGTGACAGCTTTGCTGGTATCAGTAGCTTTCTGTTTAGAAATCAACATTGTGGTTGCTTCGTTAATTGGCATTAAGTCAATCGGATCTGGCACCCAAGTTCCGGCAGTTAGATCAATAAAATTCTGCGCGGTGCCACGGAAAACATTTAGATCAACTCGAGTACTGGGCACTCCGTATTTAGTGCCGATTCCACACGATGAGTATTGCCAAATAATCCATTGTGATTGGCATGCGCTAGAAGTCCAGGAGTGCACGTAACAACCGCCTGGTTTTAAGCCTGGCTGATTAATCGGATCGAATGGATTGACTGCGTATTGCGCAAGCCAAAGCGGGTACTTATTTAGCGCTGCGCTCTTATTCATCGCACCTTCGAGGAAGCTAGGGTATGAATAGAAAATAGGTTTACGGCCAAGTTTAACATTTAGAATTTCCAGGAAAGTCTCAGCCCATAAAGTGACTGAACTTTTAGTTGCATATGTTGCGCAACTGCCGTTGCTATTAACCTTTATACAATGATTTTCAAGATCAAGGGCATAGGGCAGATCGCGAGCAGTTAAGCCACCTATTGCTGATATTCGCCAAATAACTTTTTGAGCTTGAGCAGTCGCATCACGAATGATGGCAGCCCGATCACTTGTGTTTGGCAAAATCGCGTAATGGTAAAAACCGGTATAAATACCAGCGGCTTGAGCCGCTGGGCGATCAATCAACAAATATTGAAGAGCTAGAGCATCTGCTTCATCACGAGTATCGGATGCCTTAATCATGGCAAAGCGAATGCCCGCTGAATACATTTTAGTGAAATCAATTAACTTGCCATAGGGATGCTGCCATCTGGAAATATCAACACCATGAATGCGTCCACCTGGACCAAGTGCTTCAACTGCAATGACCGGGTCTGTTTCGGAAATTTGAGCAGCTGGTTTTACGGTAATTTTTTTACTTGTTGAATAAATCGTTTTGCTTCCAACTGTAGTCTTTGCGCGATATTTAATCACCGAATCTTGCGCGGTTACCACTGTCTCAAGTTTCCAAGTACCAAGCTTTGTAGTCTTGGTACTAAATCGGGTATCTGACCATTTGCCATCTATTTCACTCTGTATTTTAACAACTAGCCCAGTTTTTTTGGGTGAAAAAGTGCCATAAAAAGTTAACAACGGCTCAATGACATTTGGGGTCTGCTTAACAGTCATCGAGAGCTTAGAGGAAGCAGCCTCGGCAATCGGTAGCGAAATTGTTAACGCAACTGTTGAAATGCCTACCAAGATGGCGATTAGCTTATTTTTCATAGGAGAGTAATTTCGATTTCGATACCAAGTACCTGCTTGATTACTGATTTAAGAGTTGCGATTTGGCGATCACGAATTTCTGAGTATTCATGGGCCGAGCCAAATTTGCGACTATCAGAGAAATCTAAGTGCAGCGTTTGGCCATCAAATTCGGCTAACCGGGCATCAAAGAAAGAGATCCAAGCAATGCGATCAATACTTTCGAGCTGATCTAGAACTGAGTTCCATTCTTGGCGTAACTGGGCGAGATCCATGCCCGAGATTCTAGTGTCTAGGTGCGCCGATCCACTTGTAGTAGTGGCCAGCTATTAAAACTCTCAGGTTTCGGGTGCGATCTGGCGTAATCGCAAAGTGTCCGGCAATACGTGCAACGATTTGTTCAACCGATTTCTCACTAACAAATCGAACGCGACCAATCTCAGCATTACTTAAGCCAGTAGCAACCAGTCGCAAGGTTTCAATTTGGGTATCAGTCATGGAACTTAAGACAGAGGTAAATGGATTCTCATGGGGTGAACCATGGCTATCTACCCAAGCAGCCGGGCTCTTACTTTCTGCAACTTCCATTGCTTTACGAATTGAAGTAGCAATGATTTCCAAATTGCTAATTGATTTCTTTAAAATCAGTACAGAACCAATTGGAAGATCTTTAGCCGTGATACCTAGTAAGCGAATATCTGGGCAAGCTGTAGTTATAACAATTCCAAGTGTTGGATTCAACTTTCGCAATTTCTTAACTAGCGAGATTGCTTCTTGGCCATCGAATTGAATATCAATGACTAATACTTCAGGTTGAAGAGATCGAAAGAGATTTTCGGCTACTGCTAAATTATTAGCTTCACCAATAACATTTATAGTATGTAAGCGAAGTGCTGCACTTACCGTCGCAAGTTCGAATGCGTCATCGTTAATTACGAGCACTCGGAAAGTCATGCTTAAAAGTAGCCGACATACCTATCTAGGGCTACCCAAATGCTTGGGGATAGCCCTAGAACATGTAAGTATCAATTACGAGTTTTACACAAATTGCTTAATGGTTTTCGGAATGAAATTTAGAATCTGTGTGGCAGTTATTGGCCCACCATTAGATGCTTTGAGCGCTGCGGCGTTATGAATAAAGGCAGAACTTGTGGCGATTCGCGCCAGAGATGATTCATCATTTTATATCTCAGCTTCATTAGCGAGTTCACCAACGTGTGGAGAAATGAGTGCTGGCTCGGACAGCTGGCATGGTCTGACATTTAGCCAAGATCTAACAATCAAGAACTTTCGAGAAGCCCAAGAAAAGTTTTTAAAGAGAGCCTAAGAAATCTGGAAGTTCTCGAATTGAACTTTAGTTTTACTCTCGCTCTTACCGATTAAAGCAATCATTACGCCGGTATGTGAATCAGTCAGATCGCAGGAGATTTCGCGGCCATCGAGAGTATGTGAGAAACCAAGTTCAGGAATACTAAATTTGTAATCCTGATCATCGCCATTTAATTCAATGCGCAGTTTTGAAATATCAGTTGAGATTGAAGCAGTTGGCTGCTTACCTGAACCCGCTTGTACGCTTATTTCAAAGTTCTCAGTTCGTTTAATCTCTAGTGAAAGATAAGCGCCTTCTTTGATGTAGTCCGCTAACCCAACTACATCGCCCTGCTTTAACTCAGCTAAATCAATAGTCACGGAGCAATTGAAATTCCAAGCAGTTTGGCGAATGCCAAGGAAAGTCTTCTCGAATGAATCCTGCAGCTCCAAAGCCAGTGCGCTCTCACCAACTAAATTGAAGTGATCCCGCTTTTCATTGCGAATAGTTACCCACTTGATGGCTAAAGATTGGGCAGTGAAATCAACTGCTACATCACTTTGCCGAAACTCTGCTAAACCAGTTACTTCGTAACTATCTTCAACGCGACCAGTCTCTGGTGCAAATAGCGGGCTCTGGTCATCAGCTGGCCAAGTAACAGGAAAGATGAAAGTTTCGCGGCCTAGATTTCGGTAATAGCCACCGAATGACCACTTAACATTTCCACCGTCGTAGAAACCACCACGTGGGCGTGAAGCCAGTGCAACGCCCCACCAACTACCATCTTTAAGTTCAACCATATCGGCATGGCCAACATTGTGAACCGGGTATTCACGAGCCAAATGTTTATGAGTAAGAATCGGATTCCGTTGGCTAGAAACAAATGGGCCAGTCACGCTTTTACTTCGCGCGATAGATGTGGTGTGAAAATGCAGAGTTCCGCCTTCGGCAATTAGTAAGTAATACCAACCATTGCGTTTATACATGCGTGGGCCTTCGGGAAATATCCCGCCGGTGCCATTCCAGAGAGTGTGCTTTTCACCAACTAATTCAAAAGTATCTAAGTCAATTTCACTAATCCAGATTTCAGCATCGTTTTCAAACCTAGGGTTTGAACTTTCTCTATTGGCTAAGAAATAAGTTTTATCGCCATCAAAGAAAAGCGAACTATCTATTCCATAAGCATCTTCAATGAAGTGACACTTACTCCATGGCCCATTGATATCTGTGGCAGTTAGAACAAAGTGATAATCAGAGCCTGGCCATTGCCTCTTTATCCGAGTAGAAGTTATATAGAAAACGCCATTATGGTGTCTAATAGTTGCTGCTTGCACACCACCAGAGGGCGCAACATCAGATAGGTCAAGGTTTTGATCAGCACGGTCTATGGCATTTCCAATCTGTCGCCAATTAACTAGATCGCGAGAGTGCCAAATCGGAATTGCTGGGAAGTATTCAAAACTTGAATTTACAATGTAAAAATCATCTGCAACTCTAATTATTGAAGGATCTGGGTAGAAGCCAGGCAAGATTGGATTATTTGCCAAAGTCATTAGGTAATTATCCTTTGGTTAGGCTTATAAAATATATTACCTTCGAAAGTGAAATTATAAGCGTAGTTTTACTTTTTTAGCCCACGCTTTGCAATTGCAGCATCCCATTGTTCGCGAAGTGGGTGCTCTGAAGGTCCGATTTCTGTAATGATTCGAATTAATCGCGCCATATATTCATCACGATTCTGGTCAAGTCGCGTGGCTTCCTCTGTATTTGGCTGAAAATTATCTAAATCGCCCGATTTAATCTGCCCAGATCGAATAAGCAACATCTCTAGTGCGCGTACTCGAGTGCTTGCCACATTTAGATCCGCCCCAAGTTCTAGGATTAAATCAAATAGCTTTGAGACTTGAGGGTTTTCAAAGAAATCAAACTCGGTACTCATCAGGCTGCCTTTGTTGCTTGAAGAACGCACCAAGGAAAGTGCCAGTCGTTTCTTTGCGGCCATCCTTCTGGACGTAAGCCCTCTGCACGTTCATCAAATGCCACCCATTTGGCATCCTTTAATCCCAACTCTTTGCAAAGTTTGATTAAATCAGTAGCAAAGAGCGCGCGGAAGTATGGTTCATTATTGCGCTCTGCATGTTCGTAAACTGTGGCATCGCGTACCGGATCACCGGTTGGTTGAAATTCTAAGAAACGAATGACTCCACCTGGCTTAAGCAATCTAAAAGCCTCTTTTACGGTTTCTACGATCGCATCCTCTGGCATTTCATGCAGAATCATTGTCCCAGTTACTAGATCAACAGATGAATCGGGTAGATCTACATTCCTACAATCTTGTTGTTTGTAGTGAATTGATAAGCCTTCTGTCTGCGCTTCGGCGTGTGCCAACTTAAGCCCAGGTGCTGCTAGATCTAAACCGATAACTTCAGCATCTGGATAGCGCGAAACTAGTGGCTGTGTGCTCTTTCCAAAACCACATGCGATATCTACTACGCGCGGCTTTGCTGGCAAATCTGGAAGTGCGGTAGTTGAAAATAATTTATGAAACTTAAAGCCATCGTTATCACGGAGCATCACCATGCGAGCTCCAAATTGATAAACATAGCCCGAAAGGTCATTTGAGAAGAAGCTACCGGGTTGCATATGGATATCTGTATCGGTGTACCACTTTGGTAACTCTAAATTTGGATCGAGTTGGAGTGAGCCGTTGTCCCTCTGCGGTGCGCTTTCTAACTGATTCAATAGCTCATCGCTACAGCGCATTACAACATCGCTACCCAAGCGCCACATCATTTTCTGTCCGATTCTTTCCAAGTGGCTAAACCATGGATACAGACTCATCTGCTTGAGTTTGATTTCACCTTCTTGCGGTGAAGAAACTTTGATTCCAGAGGCGTTAATTTCAGAGATAAATGCTGGATATACCGTATCTGCCCAACGTTTGCGCAATGCCAAGATAAATTGAGCACTAGATCTCTCATCTAAGGTTAATAATTCATCAATGTCACGCATCGTCAGCTCCTTATATCTTGACTCATCCGTAATTTAGTATCTACCAGGCGGTTGGACAATGCAAGTACTTTCCGCCAGGAGCACCATTTACCTCGACATTTTTAGCGCTTGAACTATCGGCTATTTCCATCCCAACTTGTTAAAGTTAAAGATGCTATAAAACTCCACTTTCACAGAAGTCATTCCAAACCATCTGCTCTGTTATCAACCCATCTTCAATGACAAAGACATCTACATATCGGATACCTTCAAACTCTTCGCCAGCAAGATTTACTCCATATAAAGTTCCTATTGAGGTAACTGTGTGCTGATTGCCATTTACGCCGACAAAGTAGCGATCGCGGTGCTTCTTTACCCAGGAATAACGAGTCTTTGCGTTTGCAACCATTTCATTCATATTTGCAAAGCGAATACCTCCCGGAAATTCAATCTTGCACCCAGGCGCGATCATTGCCTCGACCTCATCTAATTTACGATCCTCACTTAATTGAAGGAACTTATCGATCAAGGCTGCTGCATCCATTTATGTCTCTTCCATTTCTATTTAGATTTTCGGCTAATTTTCTAAGGCGCTAAGTGCTAAATCTAAGTCTAAAAAGGCTCCCGCAGCATTACCTTCATAGGTGGCTTCAGCCACCGTTCGAGGTGATAGAGCATCACCAATAATAAGGAATCGAGCAGAATCTTGAACTTGAATAGATTGATAAATCTCATCGTTGGACTGCCTCGGGCCGCAATCGACCACAGCAAGCACATTATCAATTGATTGATCTGGCGCGTTAAGCGAACTCTTGATTACAACTCGGCCAGACTCAACTGCGACCTCGGCAGCTAAATGAAATTGCACCCCTGCAGTTT